>CAIJLM010000458.1 GCA_903821495.1 uncultured Chthonomonas sp.
AATCCTACCTGATTTAAGCCCTGAACGAAGATGCGTCTACGACGATCATAGTCAAAAACCATCTCTTCCACATCTTTTTCCGCGTTTTCTAGCGCCTCTATAGCCGCGAGTTGTGAGATATGGGGGGCGCAGAGCATAGTGTACTGATGCACACGAGTCATCAGCGTAGTGATGGGTTCGGGGGCGCAGACGTAGCCAACGCGCCACCCCGTCATGGCGTAAGCCTTCGAGAAGCCGTTCAGCACAATGGTTCGCTCTCTTGCGCCCTCTAGCGAACCCATGCAGGTATGCTCTCCTACATAGGTCAGCCTGTCGTAAATCTCATCGGAAAGAAGGTAGAAGTCGTGTTTATTGGCGAGATTGACGAGGTGTTGGAGGTCTTCTTTGGTCTGCGTCGCGCCTGTCGGGTTTGCAGGGGAGCCGATGAGCAGGGCTTTGGTGCGGGGCGTTATCGCGGCTTCTACGCGGTCAGCGTGAAGGCGAAAGCCGTCCTCCCTCTCGGTTTTTACCAGAACTGGAACGCCTCCCGCAAACTCGATGCAGGGGATATAGGAGACGTAGCAGGGTTCCGGGACAATCACCTCGTCGCCGGGGTTAAGGATAACGCGCAGGGCGACATCCAGCCCTTCCGAAACGCCTACCGTTATAAGGCACTCGTCTACAGGGTCGTACTTCACTCCGTATCGCGCCTCTAGGTGTTCGCAAACGCGTTCGCGCAGTTTGGGAAGCCCGCTATTGCCCGTGTAGGTGGTGTACCCCTTGCGCTCTAATGACCAGATAGCGGTCTCGCGTATGCGCCATGGGGTCACAAAATCAGGCTCTCCCACGCCCAGCGTGATAACGTCCTTCATAGTCTGAGCGATGTCGAAGAAGCGACGAATACCGGAGGGCGGGCAGTTGGAGATGATTTTATTGAGGGGCTTTTGCGGCGCTGTAGGGCGCTGTTCGCTCATGGAGTCACCTTCAATCGACTGTCTTCCTCAATGTCAACGAAAATATCGCCGTCTTCCTTGTATTTTTTCAGAAGGAAGTGGGTGTTTGTACCCGTCACCCGCTCCAGCTGAGAGAGTTTGTGCGCCACGAAGTCGCCAATCTCTCGTATCGAACGCCCCTCCACTACGCAACGCAGGTCTTGTGAACCGGAGACGAGGTAGACGGAGTGAACTTCGGGATAGCGGCAGATTCGTTCTGCGATGTCGTCGAAGCCTTTGTCTCGCGCCGGAGTCAGGGAGACATCTATGAACGCGAAGACGCGCCCCTCCTCAAACCGCTCCCAGTCTACAACGGTCTTATAGCGTCGAATAACGCCGTCGTTCTCCAACTCCTTGATGTGCCGCTCCACTTGCTCCGTTGTTAGCCCCGTTTGCAGGGCGATTTCGGCGGGAGTCGTGCGCGCGTCTTGGGATAGGATACGCAGAATCTCTCTTTTCTTGGTCAATGTCTCTCCTCGTCTTTCACAATTTGGCGACCCTACGGAAGGACGGCGATAGCCTCAATCTCGACATCCACATCTAGGGGCAGACGCGCTACCTGCACACAACTCCGAGCGGGTTTCACATCGCCGAAGTAGTTGTTATAGACAGCGTTTAGGCGCGAAAAGTTGTTCATATCCGCCAAAAAAACGACCGCTTTTACAACGTGGTTCAGGTCTGTGCCAGCCGCGATAAGGATCCGCTCTACGTTTTCGATACACTGCTTCACGGCGGCTTCAAAGTCGTCGCGAATAACCTCTTTAGTCGCGGGATTCATGGGAACCTGACCAGAGACGAAGACGAGGTTGCCTGTGATGATGCCGGGAGTGTAGGGAGAGCCGGGAACGGGCGCTCCAGCGTTGACGGGTGTTTTGTCGCTCATGATGTAGTGAACTCCTCAGTTTGATTTTGTGATAGTGAATTGTACCACAAAGCGCGGAGAGCGGGGAAGGGTGGCGGCGTAAGGTAATATCTCACAATTTGTCGAATTAACCGCGAAAAGCGCGAAAACAATGCACACAAGCCCCAAACTTGGAACCAATCGCACAGGCTTCTAATCTCAAACCACGAGAACTCCTCTCCTTTGCGAAAGAGAGTTTGGGTGAGGTTATGTGAAAACAGGCGAATATCCCTGCAACCCTGAACTCTTACGGTGTAAGGTTCAAAGCGCGGGGTTTTCACTAATTGACGCAATGTTGCAAACACTTTTTGTTTTCCGCTGTCACTCTCTATGGGGTTGCGACTTATACAAGAAAGGAGGGGGCGGCAATGCAAATAGACAAAGAGCGTTTCGATACGTTGGTGGAGCAAAGGTACCTCAACCGAATGGAGCATCGAGAGCGAACAGGGGTGTACCTCTACAACTACACCGTTCGCACGCAGTACGAGCGTTACTGGACGTCCGAAACATTGATGGCGCGCGGACTGGTGACGGATGCGAACGGAACTATCCTTGCTCGCCCGCTTCCGAAGTTCTTCAATGCAGAGGAGCATCGCGCCGAAGATATTCCATGGGGGCTACCTTTCGAGGTTGCCGAGAAACTGGATGGTTCGCTCCTCATCGTGCAGGCGTTGCAAGAGGGCGACCTGCTCTTTACAACGCGAGGCTCTTTCCACTCCAAGCAAGCGGAATATGGCGAACGCCTGTTCCTAAGCAAGTACGGGAGCGTTGCGCTTGACAGGCGCTACACCTACCTGTTCGAGCTCATCTACCCGGAGAACCGAATCGTTGTAGACTATGGAGATAGGGAAGATGTCGTACTGCTTGCGATAATCGAAACGGCGACAGGAGAGGAGCTCTCCCTTGACGCCGCGCCGGAGGGCTTGACCGTTGCGCCCCGCCTCTCTGCAAGCGGCGCGGGAGACTTCAACTTCCTTATGGCGATGGAGCGCCAGAACGCGGAAGGCTTCGTCATAAAATTCGAGAACGGATTCCGAGTCAAGGTCAAGTTCGATGAATACAAGCGTCTGCACAAACTGCTAACGGGCATATCAGAGAAGCTAATCTGGGAATATCTCCGAGACGGATTAAGCATTGAAGATCTGTTAGACCGCACTCCAGATGAGTTTAACGCGTTCGTCCGAGAGAAACGGGAAGCGTTGCAAACAGCCTACCACAACCTCGACTCACAGGTAAACGCTCTATACAAGCGCGTATCCGAACTGCCTACCCGAAAGGAGCAAGCGCTCTTTCTGAAAGAAGAGGGAAGGCAGGCGGGAAATTCGGCGCTGTCCGCGGCTGTCTTCCGAATGTTAGACGGGAAGGACTGCTCACCAGTTCTATGGAAGCATTGCGAACCTGCTACCAACCACTTTTACCGCAAAGCGGAGGAGTAGCGAGGAGAGCCGGGATGTCGCAAGTTAATACGGCTTGGAGCGAAGTCTGCGAACTCTGATCCAAACGGATAGCCCCGCCTCAATGAGATTGGGGCGGGGCTATCGTTATCACGGCGGCTAGGCTTGAACGTCCAGCGTATGCGGAGGCGGTTCGCCCGTTTGAAGAGGTTTCCCTACCTGTTTCTCGTGCGCCCATACGTCGCTGACGAGCGCGTTGTGTGGTATGCCTGTCCTGTTCGCTTTAGGCTCCGCTAACCCTTTAGGCGCTGTAGCGGGATTCCTTTTGTCAAAAGCGAATGCTTCTCCCTTCGCAGGGCGAAACTCTACCTGCAACCCGGTCAAATAGAGGGGCGAGACGGGCGGGCTAGAACCCGACGAACTCGTATCCCCTATAGAACTGACGACGGCGCTCTCCTCGTCTCCCTGATTGTGAGCGGCGCTATTTGTAGCGCGACCAGCCTTCGCGCTGCTCTTAGGCTTTGGTTGCGCCTTGAATGTAGCCTCTGAGTGGGAGTGTTGGCTATTGGGGTGGAGGCTATCCATACGGCTTATGACAATCTCCGCGCCGCCCAAGAGCCGTACCGCCGCCACCGTTGTTAGTGAGTCTAGCATGATATTACTCCTTCCTTGTGATACCGAACCGACTCGTTCACCTAATGAATCGAATAGATTTTCGGCGTGATAAGGAGAGGGATTACCTATCAAATATGCTAGAATTGCGCTTCGCGCAACCAAGTCGACCTACTTCTCATGTATAAAGCCGTGATACCGCCCCATCCAGTACGGGAGAAGCCATACCGCCGCGTCCTCTTCGGAAGCGCCGTTCGGAGAGCCTCCATTGCACTCAAAGGGGTTGCCATTCCAGCGCATAAGACGACGTTCACTCGGCGGTAGCGCCGCTACTGTCTGCACATAAGAGCGCCCGCTTCGCTCGGTGCGGAGGAGTTCCACATCGCTACGTTGCGTACCGCGCATCTCCCAGTCTATCAGCTCCCACGCCCAGTCTTGGAGGGTTGCGACGCTCGCCTCTATATCCGCGGGGGCGCCCGTCTGCGCTGTGTAGATGAAATTGAAGAAGGGACTCGCTTCAGGGCGCTCTATTTTCCAACTACGCTCAAGGCTCTGCTGGAGTATGCGTCGTGTTGTAGGCTCTTTTTCAATGTCCATCAGCACGTAGTACATCATAAACGCCATTTCGTCGTCGGAGTGATTCACCAGATACCAAGGCTCCGCCATCTTCTGGTTAATGGTGTTCAACAGATAGTGGTGTTTTGTTATCAGTTCGTGATACTTGTCGGCGAACCGTTTGTCGCCGCAGATATGCTCCGCCACCTTCAAGAAGGTCAATATCTCCAGAGAGTTTAGTCCGCGCTCCTCCCACCACATCGGGTCTTCGTTTACGTACTTAGGGTTCCAGACCCCCCAGCGCGTTTTGCGTCCCGTATGCCCGATAAGGTTCAGGTCTCCCTGTAGGATATGGTCGGTCACGTCCCGAACCACAGTGCGAATCTCCTCCTTCTCCTTTGCGTCGGCTACCAGTTCGTAGTAGAGATACCATGCGTAGTAGTGCCCGTCCATCTCATCAGAGGAGGTGTCTCCCTTGACGGTAATGTTGGGGTCGATGGGAGAGGTGTACCAGACTTTTTCGGTTTCGCCCTCAATACCAACGGTCTCTTCGGGGTTGTAGCCCGTCACCTGTTCGCCTTTGCGAACGATAGAGCGAGCGGGGAATCCCTTGACTCCCGTATACTTCACCAAATCCAGCATGGCTCGCATGGACTTTTGGGCGAGGGCGCGCGCCTCTGGCTCTTTGGTGACGGCGTAGCGGTACGCCTCTGCCCCTACGTACAGCGATGTCCAGAGTCCGTCGTTATCGCTCGCCTCAAAAATCACGCCCTGCGTCGGGTCTCCGGGCTTCTTGAGTCCGCTTCCCGTCATAAAGCCAAAGCGGCTGTGCCGCGCCGTAATCTCTTCGTAGTGATTGGCTTTTTCGCGTAGGGTTATCTGTCTATCGTAGAGATGCGCCACTCCGCCTTGCGTCGCCACCCATGCCGAACCGTCCGCCATTCCGATAATTGAGTTGACTTTGTTATCGGGGAGCCAACGCTTGCCCCAGTAGTACTGCCACCGCCCTTGCGGAGTGTATCGGCACACGCCTTCGGTGGTTCCCGCCCATATCGCGCCATCCTTGCCCAGCGAAAGGCAGGTGATGACTTCGTAGGGTATTCCGAGCCGTGTATCCACAGGAACCCAGAAGTCTTCGCCATCCGTCGCATATATCCCCGCGTTCGTCCCTAGCCAAACATGACCTAGAGAGTCCACCTCTACGCAGGTGTTCACTGCGTCTACGTTCACGGCGGGTTGGCGCGTTAGGTACTTCTGCGGTTTGGTTAGGCGGACGTACTTTCCGTCTTTGGTATAAAATGAGCCTCTGTCTGTAACGACCCACACCTGTCCGCTAGGCGTTTTCGCGGTTGACCAGACGACTGCGCCTTCAGGTAGTTGTTTCGCGTCAACAGGTATCTGCGGGAAGGTCTGGTCAACTGCCTTCTTCCATTTGCCCTGCGCGAAGACGGCTAACCCTCCGTCGGTTTCGGCGTAGAGCGAGCCTGCTTGGTGGTGTAGGCGCTTCACTACGTTGCCGGGCAGACCCTGCTCTGTTGTAAAGCGGTCAGATACTCTTTGCGGAAAGGTGGATACTGTGTAGGCAGGGGGCACGGCGTTTCCTTTCTGAACGCTCAGGGCGAGGAGCAGAATAGCGCAAACGAAAACAGACGACTTACGAATAGACATTCGGTTCTCCCAGAGGGTTGTGTTGTTATTTGATTGAGATACGGTAGACGTGTACGTCATACGGGAGGAAGGATTCCGTAAACCGTCCGCCGCGCAACCTCAGCGAACGCCCCTCCCCCAATACCTCCACGTTTGCGTTCGTAGGAACGCCCTTTAGCGCAAAGTTTCCTGTTGTCGCGCCGTTTCGCATCCCTACGGCGAACACGTAGAGGTATCTCCCTTGTCGTTTCACCATTGAGTCTATAGGAACGGCGGGGACAGACGATTGAACCGCGAGTAAGTTCTCTGGGCTAGGACTGTTGAGGGCGGGGGCGAGCGTCTGAATCTGCTTGTTGATAGCCGTCACTTGGGTTAGCATAGGCGGGTCGTCTAGGAGGGCGTGTTCATTAAACTTAGGTTTGAACTGATGAACGAAGTAGATAAGCCCTCTGGAGCCGTGTATGAGCGACATCCAGACTTCTGCGCGTACCTGATGCGGCGTGGCTTTTCTATCTGAGCCGATAGTGGTGCATTCGATGCAGTTCCAGAGCGATTTTCGTCCCGCCATCCATCGTTTCAAGCGGTCTACGCCTTTTGGGACGTACCAGAGAAAGTTCTCGCTATCCGCCCTTTCTAAGCCCGCAACGGGGTAGACATCAAAGGAGATAATGTCGCCGCCGTTGACGTAGGTTTCGTAATCGGAGAGTTTCGCGCCTGAACCTCGTCCTACCCAAGCGTCGTTAGCGACTCCTTGCCCCAAGTTCAGCATAATGGGGCGCGTAGGGTCTGACGCTTGTAGGCGGGCGTAGTCCGACACAATGCGCGAAGGCGGAATACAGGGACCGTAACCCTGCTTTCCCGTTGCGGGGTCTGTGACGGGTTGCGCGTTATCCGGTTCGTCGCCGTGCATCCAGCCCACTATAGTCGGGTCGTTGCGATGCGCCAACCCGACAGCGTTCATCTCGCAGATGGCGGGCATACCCGCGCTCTTGAGCGCCGTCAGTTGCGCCTCCGTCGGGCCCTGCCACAGAGCGACGTAGAGGTTTATCCCTGTGGCTTTGTAGCGGGGCGCGTTGACGGGGTCTTGTAGCCAGACAGCGATGGGGAAGTAGTCTGGTTTTTGTGAAATGCCATGCGTCCAGCGAGGAGGGTCTCCAAGCGTTCGCGATACCGTAAGGAGGAGCGACGCTGTTAGGGCGAGTTTGAGACACTGTTTCAAGGGTTGCATAGATATTTCTCCAAACGCTTCGTAACTACTTTTGCGCTTTCAACTCCCAGCGCTCATTGAAGAAGCCTGCATCCACGATGCCGCCGGGGGCGCGAGAGGTTATCGGCTGGCTTGTGTCCACAACGGCGTAGTCTGGTAGTTTCGGAACCTGTCGGGCGTTGTTCAGGTAGTCGTATTCGCGGAACGTGAAACCGCTGTTCAGCGCGACGTACCTTTTGGGGTTGAGCGGGTTTGGGAAGATAAGAATAGGCGCGTGTTTGTCGGCGGAGTAGGTCTTGCCTCCAACGACAATACCCGCGTTTGTCCACTTGATGGGCAGTCTATCGGCGATTTGCGCTAGTATCTTGTTGCTAGAGGGGTCTCCCCATAGAACAAGATTGTGGCTTGCGATGTCCTCCACGCTCACCTCGCTGTCGTTCTTCAACCTCGCTTCGCCGCGATACTGTTGTCGCCAGTGAACTATTGCGTGCGTCTTCTCCGCCTGAACCCATGCGCCAATCTGCGCGTTTAGGGGCGTTCCGGTGGGGGAGACGAAGAGGAAACTGTCCATGAAAGCGTCGTCAATGGGACCCTGCAAGCCCGGCTTTTTGCGGAGCGTCTCGCTGTCAAGCGACGCGACAACCTGCCAAGCGCCGTCTAATTTACTCAGATGCGTCTCAAAAGAGCGGTCTGACCAGACGGGGTTTCCTTTCAGTTTTTTGCCGTCTATGGTAATGGTTGGCGGAACGGTGTTGTCGAGAGGACACAAGCCCGTCGGCATAGAGAGCGTGAGGGCGGTAATGTTCTTTGTGGCGATTTTGATACTGCGCTCGTCGGTTATCTCAGCATCCACTGTCCCGCGCTCCCACTCTGCGCCCATCCCCTCTACTGTCACCCAGAAAGCGCGGTTGTAGCGAAGCCACCACGTTGTGAAGCGGACGTGATTGGGAACGGGGTTGCGCCCCTTCGCCACAATCGCGTCTACCCGTCGGATGACCTCTTGCTTCGCCTTCGCCTCGTAGAAGTGTCCAGCGCCGGGTCCAATGATGTGCGTGAGGGAGATGCCTTCTTTGGTCATCGCCTTCTCCATCATGTCGGCGGCTTGTTTTTGGCTGTCTTTTTCGCCGGAGTAGGCGACGGTGGGGAGGTTGTAGAGGTTGAGAGCGTAGTCGGTGCAGTCGTAGATATGCCAGAGCGCCTTTTCGTACCACGTCGGCTGAACCTTCTCGTTTTGGAACACCTTGAGGAAGTCGGCGGTTTCGCTGAATCCTGCGCCCGGCGCGGCGGCGACCCAATCGCCGGGGAAGTGAGCGGCGAACTGCCAGCACGCCGCGCCGCCCATTGAGAAGCCGCGCACACTCACGCGGTTGTCGTCTACAGGGTAGTGTTTTTTGACGTGTTCCAGCGCCTCAAAGGTGTCTACTTCGCCCGCGAGCTTGTTTGCGTTGCAGTAGCGTCCGTAGGGGTGGATAACGAAGGCGTTTGCGGGTGTGAACTCGCCGGCGTAGGTTTGATGTTCGCGTAGGAAGTTGACTTCGCTGAGGTTTTCGCCGCGCCCATGAAACCAGATGTCCACGCGGAACTTAGAGGGGCTGTTCGCGCTGTAGCTTGCGGGAACCACTAAGCCGTAGGGCTGCACAGAGCCGTCTATTTTCGAGACATAGCCCCGCACCACGAGACCCGTCTGCGTTGTCCATGTCGGGACTCCTGCGCTGAGGGCTTTCGCTCGCTCCATGCCCTGCTCCAGCAGTTTACGGGCGGTGTTGAGTTCGTTTGCGTTGAAGAATTCGCCATACTGTAGAGCATAGCGCACTGCGTTGTGGTATATCTGAACATCGGGGAGAAGATCTTTGAGGTTGGGCTTGAGCGTCGCTTTGAGGCTCTCTATCTCGCCTCCTAGTTGGGCGATACCCCTGTTTAGCTCCTCGCGAACTTCTGCGGGGACTTCTATTCCGGGCGGCGGAACTTTTCGCACGTTCTCTATTTTGTTGTCTTGCGCCCCGTCCGCTATGGCAGGGTAGGGTAGGGCGGCGAGGGCGAGTAGTCCCAACGCGCCGAGCGACTGCTTGAATCGAATCACGGTTCTCTCCTTAAACTGGAATGACTACCTCTCAGATTCGCCATAAAACCGAAATACCCTCCTCTGTAAGGTGCAGAGGAGGGGAAAATTGCGAGGGAACTAGGATTCGCTCTTGTCGCCACGATATTAGTGACGGATAGTCGCCTATCCCGTGTTCCGTAGACCAGAGGCGATGCCGTTAATCGTCGCAGCGAGCGCGTAGTTCAGTTCGTCGTTCTCCTCTCCGGCGCGTTTGCGGCGTAGGAGTTCTATCTGCATGAAACTCATGGGGTCTACGTAGGGGTTGCGAAGGCGAATGGAGTGCGCGAGAACCGGATTTTTCTCTAGTAGGCGAGACTGTTCAGAGACTATCAGGACGGTCTCGACTGTGCGATGATACTCCGCCTCCAGCATTCCGTACACCCTTTCGCGCAGCTCCGCGTCGTCCACAAGGTCTGCATAGAGGCGCGCGACCATGAAGTCGGCTTTCGCGAGTCCCGTCTCCGTGTTCTGGATAAGCACGGAGAAGAGCGGGAAATCGCGCATCATCTCTTTAAGAAGTTGGGCGTTATCAGGGCTTTGCTGTAGAAACCACTCCATAGCGTACCCTACGCCAAACCATGCAGGGAGCGCCTGCCTACTCTGCATCCACCCGAACACCCAGGGGATAGCGCGAAGATTGCCTAGTCCGATTTGCGTGTTGCGCCGAGCGGGGCGCGAACCGATACGGGCTAAATCCAACTCTTTGACGGGGGTAGCCGCGTCGAAGTAGGGGATAATATCGGGGTTGTCCATGATATTACTACGGTAGTAGGCGAAAGCCACTTGCGACATCGCCTCCATCGCCTCTTCCCACTCCGGCTTGATGTTCGCGCCAAAGCCCGTCGAGCGGGTCAAAGCCTCTAGGGAGGCGGCAATCATCAGTTCGAGGCTACGCTCTGCGATACTTGTATCGGAGTACTTCCAGTTAAGGACTTCGCCCTGCTCGGTAATTTTTAGCGAACCTGTGAACGCGCCCGGAGGCTGTGAGGTTATCGCCTGATGGGTGGGACCTCCTCCGCGTCCTACGGTTCCTCCCCGCCCGTGAAAGAGACGCAGGTGGATGTTGCACTCCTTCGCGACGCGGTGGAGTTCGCGGTGCGCTTTGAAAATCTCCCACGTACTCGTCCACATTCCGCCGTCTTTATTCGAGTCGGAGTAGCCCAACATCACCTCTTGCACACGCCCCCAAGAGTCGAGAAGCGGCTGGTAGGAGGGGGATGACCAGAGTTCTCGGCAGATGGCGGGCGCATTTTGAAGGTCTTCTATGCTCTCGAAGAGCGGCGCGGGCATAAGACCGGGGTCGTCCCCCTGCGCCATCACCGATACTCCGCAGATTTGCGCCAGCCAAAGAACGTGGTAGACATCCTGCGCGGAGGTCGCGCCGCTAATGATATACGTGCGAATGGATTCGGGGGGGTAGGTCTTCTTGAGTTCGGCAATCGCTCGTAGCGTCTCCACGACGGCATGGGTCTCCGAGGAGGGTAGGGGAGGTAGGTTCGGGTTTGCGCCGCCCTCCATCACCGCGCCCTGCCCAAATTCACGTACCGCCTTCTCGTGAAAAACGCGGTGTTGGCGCACATCGAGGGTGTGGAGGTGGAAGCCGTAGGTAGCGATTTGCCGCAGGAGCGGGTCTAAGATGAGTTGGGCGATACGCTTTCCCCCGTTTTGTAGTAGGCTATCGCGCACAAGGTGAATGTCTTGCGTAAATTCGGCGGCGTTCGCGTAGCCGTGCGCGTGCGCGAGGCTCTCTTTGGTTCGCCGGAGTCGGACAAGGGTATAGGAGAGAAAACGGCGGTAGACCTCTTCGCTAGAGCGTTGCTTTATGTCGCTATCTATGGCGCGTATTCGGTTGTCGTAGTCGAGGAGCGCCTGCTTGAGTTCGGCGGAGACCTGCGCCTGCCGCGTAGAGGGGCTGACAAGTTCGAGCATGGTGTCGATAGTGGAGATGTAGTGGCTTAGGATGGCTTGACGCGCCATATCGAGGGCGGCGCGGGTGCTTTCCGCTGTTACAAAGGGGTTTCCATCTCTGTCGCCGCCTATCCACGAACCGAAGCGAAGAACCTGTGGAAAGTCGGATGTGGTCAAGGATACGCCGTAGACGCGCCGAAACGCCTCCGCCATGTTCTCATAGAGGCGCGGCAGGGTCTCGAATAGCCCTCTCTGGTGGTAGTCTAGCCCCATCTGAATTTCGTCGCGGACGGTGGGCTTTCTGCGGCGCACTTCGTCGGTCTGCCAGAGCGCCACGATGTTTGCGCCGATGATGGCTTCGCGTTCCCGCGCCTCTGCATCAGTGAGGGGTAGCCAGTCTATCTGGTCAAGTTGACGTGCGATTTGTCGTCGCTTGTAGAGAACGGTTCTTCGGGCGACTTCGGTGGGGTGGGCGGTGAAAACAGGGATGACTTCAACCTGACGAATAGCCTCTAACGCCTTCTCTGCGGGGATGCCCGCGCCCTTCATACGGAGCAGAGTTCCTTCAAATGAGCCGGGCTGAGGAGTGTGGTTCAAGGCTTTCGCGGCTCTCCAACGTCTGCGGCGGTGGTTCGCTTCTGCGAGATTCGCGAGTTCAAAGTAGATGGCGAACGCCTTCGTAACGCGGTATGCGTCGGCGACTCCTAACGCCCTGACAATCATGCTGATGGCGCGAGTATGCTCTGAATCGGGCTGGTCATGGGAGAGGTCGCCGCGTTCACGGTGCTGTTTGGCGAGGTGGCGGAGGTGTTCTACGGTGTCGAAGAGGGAGCGCCCGCCCTGGTCGTGGAGAACCTCTCCAAGCAGAGTTCCAAGCGCGTCTACATCGCGGCGAAGGGGAGTTTCTCGCGATTCTCCTCCTTCGCTGATGAGTTCTTGAAGGCGTTCTATCTGGTTGTTGGTAGCCCAAAGCGGACGATGATGTTCCATGCAGTCTTTCTCTCTATAGGGGTGTATTCTTGATACGGAAGACATCATCGTCTGTGAAACGTCTCATGCGCGGCTCGTTTTTACGAAGCGCTAGAGAGGGCGGTTCGTGCCGGGTATGAGTTGAGCGACGGCGTAAGAGCGCCGCACATCCACAATACGCGCCTTCGCTTTTTGCCCTGCAAACTTGCCCGCATTATCGAGGTCTAGCAGAAAGCCTTCCGACCAGCCCACGCATCTGCCATTCTCTCTTAGTTGCGAAGGCACGATGTTGCACTCTACCACTTGCGCCCTGCGGTACTTGCTACGGCTCTTCTCAAGTTCGCCTATGTCTCCGCCCTGAATGGCGTAGTCTTCGATGTGGCTGTCTTCCGTCGCCCTTACAAACAGGGCGCGTTGTAGTTCGCGTTCGAGGGTGGTGATGGTGGTTCCATCCGTGCCAATCAGTCGCTCCGCCACCTCTGGGTGGCAGGTGATAACGAAAGCGTCTTTTTTGGCGTTAGCGGCGGTCTGCACTTGACGGCGCAGGTCGCGCTCTATCTGTACGCTGATGCTATCCGCCGAGCGAAGATGCCCTCTACCTTTGCAGTAGGGACACTCATCGGTGATAAAACTGGTCAGTGTTTCGCCCGTTCGCTTACGGGTCATCTCCACTAGCCCAAGCGGGCTGATGTTCGAGATTTTGGTGCGTGCGCGGTCGCGCTTGAGTACGTTTTCGAGAGCCTTCAAGACGGACTGCTTGTCTTTGGGGTTGTTCATGTCGATGAAGTCGATGACGATGATGCCGCCAATATCGCGTAGGCGCAACTGCCGCGCAATCTCTTCCGCCGCATCGAGGTTCGTTCTGAGAATAGTCTCCGCAAGGCTACTGCCGCCCGTAGATTTGCTTGAGTTGACATCTACGACGGTGAGGGCTTCGGTCTCATCAATAACGAGGGAGCCGCCCGATTTCAGGAAGACTTTGCGGCGAAGGAGCCTCTCCGCTTCGTTTTCGAGATTGTACTTCTCGAAGATAGCCTGATTTCCGTCGTAGAGATGGATACGGCTTTTTAGTTTGGGCGAGATGCGCTCAAGAAGTTCGTTCGCCTTCTCGTACTCTTCGGGGTCGTCAATAACGAGTTTGTCCACATCCGAGCCGAACACGTCTCGAATGGTCTTCGAGAGTAGTGTCAGGTCGGCTTGCACTAGCGCGGGAGCCTTTACAGTGCGGGAGGTCTCCTGAATCTGTCTCCAAGTGCGTAGCAGGAAGTCCATATCCTGCTTGAGTTCCTGCTCTGTTTTCTCTTCGGCTTCTGTGCGAATAATAAGCCCAAAGCCTTCGGGGCGTAGCATATCGCCGATTCGCTTGAGGCGGTCTCGTTCGCGGGCTTCCTCAATTTTGCGGGATACGCCGAGGTTATCGCCTTCCGGCATAAGAACGAGGTAGCGTCCGGGCAGACTGATGCGGGTAGAGACACGCGCCCCTTTGGTGCTATGCGAACCTTTGATAACCTGCACGAGGAGCTCTTGACCGACCTTGAGAACGTCTTTGACGCGCTGATTTCGTAGCGAAGAGCGTCCAAATTTGCGGAAGTTGTTGCGAGGCGGGGGACGTTTGCGCGGGGCGGCGGTTTGCGAAGCCTCCTCTACAACGTCCTCTTCCTCTAGTTCGTCTTCGCCTTCATCGAGCGCGTCGTCCATCTCGGCTTCGGCGGCGGCTTCCTCGGCGAGTTCAGCGGCGTAGGCTATCTCTGCGGGGTCGCCGCCGCTATCCGTTCGCCCAAGCGAAATGGCTTCGGCTGTGAGGACAGGCGGAAGGGGACTCTCCTCCACCTTGCGGATGCGGGGAGTATATTCGACGATTCTTTCGTCGGAGTCGCGTTCATTGGAGCGTCTCGAATTCGCGCCGTCGCCGCTTGATTCGCTGGGAGGGAGGACATCGCCAACATAGAGGAACGCATTGCGCTCCAGACCAATATCGACGAATGCAGCGTCTAGCGCCTGCAAAACGTTCATGACGCGGGCTTTGTAGATGCTACCTACTACGCGCTCTGAACGCTCTATGTGGAGTTCTACCAGTTTGTCGTTTTCGAGGACTGCGACGCGAGTTTCGCGCTCGCCTACATTCACGATAATGTCTTTAGACAAGACGTGTTTTCTCCTTTCATGGAGAGGGAGTGACGAGGGCAGGGGCGTTGTAGAGCCACGGCTGACCCTCTTTGTCTAAAATACGAATGCGGTGTACACGGCGCAATGCGAGACCGGGCAGGTGGGCTTGCAGAAGAGAGACGACCTCCGAAGGTCTTGCAACAGCCCCTTCGCCCTGTCCGAGCGTAGTGCGAAGATTGACGCGCATACTGTCGCCAGCGTTGTTTTGGGCTTCTAGCGTAAGCGCATGAATGAGGGGGCGTATATCTACGGTTCGCGTTCTTCCGTCGCGCTCCCTCTCAATCGTCGCCGTTTCGCTTTCGAGCAGGGCGGAGATAGCGCACTCCAAATCCTCAATTTCGGATTCAGCGGGACGAACGCACCCCGCCAAGAATTCGGCTCTGTCCATGCCTTTCGCGAACGCTTTGACCTCTTCGTCGCTGAGTTCGCGGCTAAACGGAATGCGTATGCCGCCGGGAAAGACCTTATTGAGAGAATCGCATATCGTGTTCGGCTCAACGGAAGTGGTCAATTCGATGGCGGCGAGTTCCGCTGAACCCGTAATGCCTGTGCCAAGAGCAGAGACAAAGGAGAGTTTTTCGCGGGGATTGAAGCCCGCGGAGAACGCAATGGGCAGTTCCGCCCGACGAACGGCTCGCTCGAAGGTGCGGAGTATATCAAGATGCGAAAGCCAACGAACGCTTTCACCCTTTTCAAAAACGACTAGATATTTCGGCATCGGGTGTTGTGTGCAATCTCCAGTTCTGCGCGGGGCAGGGAACCCAGTACGCGGCGACCCTGTACACCACGCACTGATTTTACCCTATTTTAGAAGGGAACGGCTCACTCTTTCAGAAGGTCTATTCAGAGTTGTGGGAGAAAACCGCAAAATACGTAACAAAAGCCCGTTTCACAGCCTAGGGGAGTGTCTAACGGAGAGCGGATAGGCAGTCAAGGATGTAGAAGTTGCGCCCTAACGCCTATTTTGCGATAGAGCGCATAAGGTCTAAGATAGCGTTGTAGTTGGTTTCGGCGTTGAAGGTCTTTTCCGCCAGTAGTCTGCCCTGTTGCGCCATGCTCTGTCGCCTCTTGCTATCTTGCACGAGCTCTAGGACTGCGGCGGCTATCGCAGGCGCGTCTTTGGGTGGCACGACAAGCCCGTTTCGATTTGGAATGACCTCCTCGCGCAACGCCCCCACGTCTGTCGCTACGACGGGAAGCCCTGCCGCCATCGCCTCCATCACTGCGATAGGAAGGCAGTCCGCCAGTGTGGGAAAGACGAATATATCGGCGTTGGCGTAGAGGGCTTTGAGGGGGGCGCTGTTCGCGGTTAGCCCATAATGCACCTTCGCGCCGGCTACGCCTTCCAGTTCCTCCTGCACCCACGCCTCTTTAGTAACTATGTCGAGTGTGCAGGTTTCGTGTAGTTTCGTGCGATATGCCTCTATGAGATAGCGCCCGCCTTTACGCTCGAAGTCGCCTCCAACAGTGAGCAGACGTAGCGGACGGCTCTCCTCCTGCGGACGCTCCGCTTTCTCCCGCCCGAAAGACCAGTTCGCCATGTCTACGCCGGGCGGTATTACAGTCACTTTGTCGGCGGTTACGCCGTAGTCTGAGACAAGCGACTCCTTCGCCCAGCGACACCACGTGGTGAGGGCGGTGGCTTGCTCAAAGACCGAGCGATACCAGTTAAACTTCTGTTTTTCGAGCCAACCGCTCCCGGGTTTATGCCCATACGCCTCGCCTACCGTGTCGTAGTTGATAGGAGTTGCATCGAGGGAGACGATACCGGGTATTCGCTTGATGAACGACGGGCTGAATAGCGAAAGCGTCTGCGTGTGAAAGAAGAGCGCGTTCGGGGTCTCGGTTTGCAGATAGGCGTTGAGCGCGTCTTTGGCGCGGAGACTCGCCTTGAGCGACCAGTTACCGCGAATGCCCGGCATCTTCTCCCAGATGTCGCCTCCTTCGGGCTTGACGTGAATCCACGTTGCGGCGATGTCGGGCGCTCTCTCCGTCCATCGCGCAAGGTTTTGAGTGTGGGTTACGTGTCCTAATGTCTGCTCCATCACAAAACAGAAACGTAGCATAAGTGTCTCCGCCTACTTCTTAAACTGCCCGCGCCACTGCGCGATAGCGTCGAGCGGTAGGTGTATTGAGGGGCGTGCTGCGCCCTCAATCCAGTCGCTAATCGTTGCAAAGTCGTCGCGTTTTACGGTGGGCAACCCTGTGTCTTTGGCTATCTCGGTAGCGCGGTTATCTACTTCGATAATAAGGGCGCGTCGCTGGTTCTGCAAGCAACGCATTCCCCCGTGTAGTCGCGTACCGATATAGTCGAACGACATTCCAGACTGAATAAACGTATCTAAGCCTTGCAGAGAGCGCTCCAAAACCACGCCGGAGTACGCTAACTCCTTGAGGTAGGGCGCGTCTTCCGCGCCTTGGGGCCAGGCATAAACCTCTTTGTACCGCTCTTTGAGAATCTGCAATAACTGACTGTCGAGTTTGTGGTCTTTCTTGTAGTCGGTGAGCATAAGCAGGGCGTTCTCGCCTTTGGTTTCTGGTATAGTGGTCATGTCCATCTCGGCGAAACCCCACATCGTTACGCACCCTGTATTCAGAACGTTACTTATACCCGCCTCGTTGAGCTTTGTATAGGAGTAGGCATCGCGAACGGAGTGGAATCCCTGCTTGTTGAGCGCTGAGCCGTACATAAGTTTGGTGAAAAAGTCCGGCGTTCCTTGATACTGCACCCACCCTGTACCGAGCAGAACGGCGCGACGTATCTTCATCGCTTCGGGCAGGTTAATACTCCACTGGTTACTCCAACACTGATATGTCTCGTTCCAGCGGTTCCATGGGCGGAATCGCGACGTGAGGAGATTGGTTCCTCCTACGAGTATGACATCCATTTGACTAAGCGAGGCGATTCGCTCTTTTGTTAGCGGGGAGTGCGTGGCGTAGTGATATTTTTCCGCGTCGGGAAAGAGTCGGGCTATTTCACGGCTTACCGCATCCTGAATTATCAGGTCGCCGAGGTTCGTGCTGGGAGCGCCGTCTTGTGTTTGAAGTCCGGGGTCGAGGACGCATATTTTCATGGCAACGCTCTTTCTAATAAGTCCGCAAACTCTATTCCTACATCTTCGGGGCGGAAGCGCGTAGCGACACGTTCTCGGCTCGCCTGTCCCATTAGTTTCGCCTGTTCTGGCGCTTTTAGTAGCGCTACCATCGAACGCGCCAAGCCGTCCACGCTTTCGGGAGGAGTCAGCAGTCCTGTTCGCCCGTTCTCTATGAACTCACAGACTCCGCCCTCCTCATACGCTAGCACAGGAAGCCCGGAGGAACACGCCTCCAACACCGCGAGAGGGGCGGGATCCATGCGCGTAGGGTGTATGAATATATCGAAACTGCCTAGCAACTCTGGCACGTCCGAGCGAACGCCTGTAAAGTGGATGCGCTCTTTTAGTTTCAACGCCGCCGCTTGCGCTTGTAGGCTCGTTTCGAGGTCTCCCCCGCCGACAATCACAAGGTGAGCGTCTGGAAACGCTTTCGAGATTTTCGCGAAGGCGTTTATCGTGTCCGCGTGTCCCTTTCCCGCCGTCAAGCGTCCCACGTTGCCAATGACCATCGCATCGGCGGGGATTTCTAGCGCGGCGCGTATCTCTAGCCGCTTCGCTTCTGCAACGGGCGGGAATATCGGCATAACGTTGCGAACGGTGGAGACGTGGTCGCGGTGTACGCCGTGCCGTATAGCGAGGTGGCGTATGAAATCGCTGACGGTGACGACGTGTTCCACCTTCTTGAGCTGTTCCATCGCCTGTTGACCGAGCCAAGGTCCCGGCACGTAGTGCAGGTGGATTATCTGCGGACGCTTCAACTTTTCGGCGAGGTAGCTGGCTACGAGGCAGTCGTACTTCTGTTGGCAGGAGTAGATAACGTCCGGGTCGAACTCCGCTACGCGCTTGAGCAGTTTCGGCAGACTGGCGTGTATTCGCGCCGTTGAGACCGCTTTCCCGACGAGCGAACGCTTGCCTTCGGGGTTAGGTCTCCACCCTGTGTCTATGCGCCATGTCTCCGCCTCGGCGAAGTCCTCGAACCTCTCCACGCCCTGCGAACTACCCTCCCAGCAGTTGTATATCACGGATGCGTCGTATCGTCCGCGCCGATGGTGTAGCAGGGTGGCGAAGACTCGCGTCTCCGAGTTGTAGTCGAAATTGATTTTTACGCCTAGTAGCCGCATACTGTTTTGAATATCCTTGTTTCGTCTCGCCTGTCGCTACGAGGCGAAACTGCTTATTGATTCGCCCTCGTCGCT
This sequence comes from uncultured Chthonomonas sp., assembly GCA_903821495.1. GTDB lineage: Bacteria > Armatimonadota > Chthonomonadetes > Chthonomonadales > Chthonomonadaceae > CAIJLM01. The sequence goes on from CAIJLM010000458.1 coordinate 18,723, forward strand.
GTTTACGCCCCCTATCCCCAGCCCTTTCCCCCGTTCGACACGGGAGAAAGGGAGCAAGTGGCGCGAGACTGTAACGTTAAGTCCCGTTTTTGCAATAGTGGCGGGAGAACTCCTCTCCTTGCGAAGGAGAGGAGGGTGAGGTCTAGTCTACTTCCGCACCATCTCGAAGTACAACGAAGCCCCGTTCTTTCCTTTAATATCGAGCGTAAAGTTCACGCCCTTTGGCGTTATTTTGACGGGCAGTTTCGCGACGCGCCGCCCCGCCAAATCCAGCCTGTAGAGCGTTATCTGAGCGGGTTTCGTTACGTTTAGCGTCACTTTCGCCGTGCCTTCGCGAACAAGGTAGGGGAGGGTTCCCCAACTCTCCAGTATATCGCGGTCTACGCCGGAGTAGCGGATATTCGTGTTCTGAACGTCCGTGACGTAGGTGATGAGCATTCGCTTGCTATCCTCAATTATAACGTTGTCGAGCGACGAAATCCAGAGCGCGGCGCGAGCGCCCTCAAAATTAACCTCCATGTCCCTATCAATCTTGATATTGCCAACGCCTGAGTACGCTCCCTCTGTTCCGCCTACAACAACGGTGAGTATTCCCTGCTCAGTATAAGCCATTACGGGGGATAAGTTATAAGTATGACCGAATACTTTGTCATACAATTCAATAGTGGTCATAGGCGTTGTGGTAGATGAGAAACGGGTGTAAAGTATCCGGTCTTTGCTAGTGTCATTGTAGCCAGTCTCTGGTTGTAATTCAGGATTAACTCTCACGACGGTTTGCGGTAGGGCAGGTGGCAAGTCTCCCCTCAAAAACAGCATGACCATCGCTCTGTCGCCCGCCATCATCGCGGGGTCGGACTGCGCGTTAAAGTAGTCGAACGGCTTAGGTTCCCGTATCGCTTCTATGCTGTGCGACCATGCGAAACGCCATAGCCCGTCCCAGTCCTGCGCGGCCGCGATTGCGCCCATCAGCAAGCCGCCCTCGGCGCGGAAGCGATTTGGCGCGACGAAGTTGAACTCCGTCATCGTGAACGGTTTGCCCTCGTAGCGGGTGAGCGCTGTCGTCTGCAAGCCGCCGCCCAGCGCCGCCGTCGCCATGCGCCCGTCGCTCATGCCGCGGGAGGGGACTCCCCAACCGCTCCCCAGAAACTGCGGATGATCCCAGTAGTTGTGGTTGTCCACGTAGTCCAGTTGAGAGCGAAGCGCGGCGAACCCCCGCATATCGTACCAGCCGTTTACGTCGGTGAGGAGGGCGCGAACGCCTATGCCGCGCAACTGCCTCTTCATCCACTGGTAGGTTTCGATGTGGAGTTTGATAGCCCACGTCGCGCCCTCCGAAGTGGTCGCCGACCAGACTCCCTTGCCGCCCTGCGCCTCCCACTTTTTCTGGAAGAGCGCTTTCGAGTATGCGCTGAGGGCGCGGGCGCTACTGCCTATCGTGTTCTCGTTGACGGGGCATATCCACGCCAAAACCGGGTCGTTTTTCCACGCGAGTTTCGTGTAGGGGTTGACGTGGTTCAACAGGTTTTTCGAGAACGCGAGCCAGTTTTGTCGCGCCCTGTCGTCCAGCAGAAGAAGCGCCTTGAACTCGTCTATTTCTACAATGCCCGGTATCACCTCGTCGCACCGAATGTTGCGGATGGTGAAGAGGTCTATGTTGACGTAAATTCCGCGCTTCTTGAGGGCGTACACAAGATAGTCCATTTTGTCCAACTTTGGCGGGTCAAGTTGGATGCTTGGAGTCTTGCTCTCACGATTAAATCCACCCGTCAAATCCGCGTCGTAGTGATGCAGTCGCACCGTGTTGAAGCCCATTCGCGCAAGGCGTAGCGCGAGTTTCTCCGCCTCCGGCTTCTCTGGGAAGCACGCCGAAAAGACGAGATTCGTTCCGTAGAACCTCCGTGATTTCTCTGCCGACTTCGCGAACGCGAACTTGCCGTTTTTGTTCACGATGAGCCAGCCCTCGCTACCCGCCGGCTTCGTGTCCGGCTTGTAGAAATCCAGCGCGGAGCCGGGAACGACATCCATCTCCGGCTTGAGCGGTATCCAGTCCTTGCCCGCTGTGATGATGTAGGGCTTGCTCGGATAGAAGGTTAGCGGCGCGTTACTCGCAAGCAGGACGGAGTAGCGTTTCGTCTCTCCCGCCCTCCACGTCGTCGTACCTGCGGGTATTCCCATCCGAAACTCGAAATCGCCGTTCCACTTACGCGAGTCCTGCACCATGAGAGTAGCTTTCACATCAGCAGTTAGGGTCAGTCTCAGCCCCGCCTTTTCGAGCGTCAACGACGACGCGCTTCCGTTGAACAGCGACACCTCGTTAAAGTTCGGGACGAGCGGCACAGAGTTACCATCCAGTTTTGCAGTGGAGCCCGCCCAGAGCGCGGGCGGAACCGTGAACTGTAGATGTGCGCTCTCAATGCGAATGTCTCTGTTTGGCGTAGCAGTGACAACGACGCGAACTCCCGCGCCCTCCGCTTTCGTCTCGGTGGAGACCTCCACCTCCGCGTCGTTGGCGGGGATTTTCGCGAGGGACTTGTGGTCGTTGACGACGCTTCCCGAAGCGGGCGAGCGTCCGTTCCACCCCTCCGTAAACAGGACGAAGTGGAGCCGCGCCACGCTCGTCCCTTCGCGGAGAACGCGCACGTCGCCGTACTTGTTTTGCACCACGTCGAGCGGCGCATTGACCCCCGCCAGCATGAGCGTTATAAGATTCAGGATTGCGAACATGATGACCTCAATTCGTTTCTACTAGACGCTATGCCCTCTATACTGTTTACGCCCCCTATCCCCCTGCCCCTTTCCCCCGTTCGACACGGGAGAAAGGGGAGTCGAGACTGTTAGGCGATTCCGTCAGTTGAATCCAAGGCTTCTTCGATACGTTTTAGAACGTTTGGAAGGCGCTTGAACACGTCTTCGTTCGAGAAGCGCAGAAATTGCCAGCCTTGCGCTTCTAAAATCGCCTGACGCTCTCTATCGTACTCCTCGCGTCCGTCATGGCTCGAACCGTCTACCTCAATAGCAAGTTTACTCTTTGGAGCGCAAAAGTCAAGGATAAATCTACCCTCCGGGCTTTGCCTACGAAACTCTCTTCCGCGTAGATGCTTCCATAGAATGCGCTCCGCCGGAGTCATTTCGCGCCGCGAGCGCCGCGCCATCTGCAATACCTCATCCGAGGCGGCTCTCCAACGCTTGGGCTTATCCCTCATGCTCCGCTTTCTCCTCAAATAGTCTCTACAAAATGGCGCCCTCTGCACTACCCGCCCGCCTCCAGTTTCGCACAACCTGCTCCCTTTCTCCCGTGTCGAACGGGGGAAAGGGCTGGGGATAGGGGGCGTAAACAGTATAGAGGGCTAACCATCCTTCCGAACCACTTTGTAGACAAGTCCCTCTGCGCCGCTACCTTCCCGGCATAAATCGTCCCAACTTTCGGCGGAAAAGTTCAACTAACTTCGCCTGTTCCTCCGCGCCCAATATCTTCAGTTTCCATGCTAGAACAACAAAAACCACGCCACCCACAACCGCGGGAACCAGCACGAACGCATCCCGCAACTTCCAGATAACCGCGCCCATGATGGTAGTAGCGATGACCGTCCTCACGATACTACTGAATGTCTCCTTTTGAAACGGGTTTATCCGTAGCAGAAAGAGCGCGAAAAACATCGTAATATACTCGGCTATCATTGATGA
>CAIJLM010000459.1 GCA_903821495.1 uncultured Chthonomonas sp.
CCTTTGCGAAGGAGAGGTTGGGTGAGGTTAAGTTCCCCCCTTCCTGTTTCGGGAAGGGGGGTTGGGGGTTAGATTCCCCCACCTTGACAAACGGCAAAACCTGTGGTATAATGCTTTCATTACAAATTTCCAAAGCCTGTCTCTCCTTTGCGAGAGGCGGGCTTTACGCTTTCCAGCCTCCGCAACTGCCTTCCAGACGCGCCCGTCCCGTGTCGCGGAAGGCGTTTCGCGGTTTTTTATTGATTGTGGGGCGCAACGCATTGCCCCGCCCCCATTTATTGGGTAAAATAGCGGGGTTAAGCGAACAATTCACGAGCGTTGCCCGATTCACCGCCCCAAACAGGCGCGAACCCGCAAAATGCAACGACGCAAGCAAAGAAGGAGTACCTACCGAAATGACCAAACGGGTCTACCTGTTTGAAGAGGGCGACAAGTCCATGCGCGACCTGCTCGGCGGCAAAGGCGCAAACCTCGCCGAGATGACCAAAATCGACCTCCCCGTTCCCCCCGGCTTCACCATCACCACCGCCACCTGCAACGAGTACTACGACCTCGGCAAAGCCCTGCCCGGCGAACTCATGGCGGAGATAGAGCGAGCCGTCGCCGACGTAGAGAGCAAAATGAGCCGCTCCTTCGGCGGAAGCCAGAAGCCCCTCCTCGTATCCGTTCGCTCCGGCGCGAAGTTCTCCATGCCCGGCATGATGGACACCGTGCTGAACCTCGGACTCAACCCCGTCACCATCGCCGCGCTCATCGCCGAAACGGGCAACCCCCGCTTCGTCTACGATGCCTACCGCCGCCTCATTATGATGCTCTCCGATGTCGCCTTCGGACTCAGCAAGCACCACTTCGACAACGACATTTTTCAGGCGTATAAAGAAAAAAAAGGCGTTACCAACGACCTCGACCTCGACGCGGACGACCTCAAAGCCATCAGCGAACAGTTCCTTCAGTACGTGCAAGACCACGCCGGACGCGAATTCCCCACAGACCCCTACGAGCAACTTCAACTCGCCATTGAAGCCGTTTTCCGCTCATGGAACAACGACCGCGCTATCGTCTACCGCCGCACCGAGAAGATACCCGACGAAATCGGAACCGCCGTCACCGTCCAGTCCATGGTCTACGGAAACGCCGGCGAAGACTGCGGCACAGGCGTAGCCTTCACCCGCGACCCCTCCACTGGCGAAAAGTTGATGTTTGGCGAGTACCTGATGAACGCGCAGGGCGAAGACGTGGTAGCCGGAGTCCGCACCCCTGTGCCAATCTCCGAACTACAGAAGCAGAACCCCGCTATCTACGACCAGTTCATCAGCATCTGCGACAGGCTCGAAGACCACTACAAGGATATGCAGGACATTGAGTTCACCATCGAACACGACAGACTGTTTATGCTACAGTGCCGCTCAGGAAAACGAACCGGTCCCGCCGCTGTCCGAATCGCCGTAGAGCGCGTGCATGAGGGCTTAATCACCAAAGAGGAAGCCGTCAACAGCGTCACAGGTTCGCACCTCGACCAGCTGCTTCACCCCCGCATAGACCCGAACGCGATTAAAGGCGCAGACGTTCTCGCCTTCGGTCTCGCCGCGAGTCCCGGAGCCGCCGTTGGTAAAATCGTCTTCGATGCAGATACCGCCGCCAAACTGGGCGGACACGGCGGCAAGGGCGAAAAAGTCGTCCTCGTTCGCGACGAAACCAACCCCGACGACGTTCACGGAATGCTCGCCGCTCAGGGCGTTCTCACTGCGCGAGGAGGCAAAACCTCTCACGCGGCAGTCGTTGCGCGTGGCTTCGGAATCCCCTGCGTCGCGGGCGCTGAGTCGCTTCGCGTAGACGCGGAGGCGAAAGAGGTTCGCGTAGGCGATACCGTCCTCCATGAGGGCGACATCATCACCGTAGACGGCTCTACCGGCGCGGTCTATATCGGCGCGCTTAGCCTCATCGACCCCGAAGTTAGCGGCTCGTTTGGCGAACTCATGGAGTGGGCGGACGGCTTCCGAACCCTCAAAGTTCGCACAAACGCCGACAACCCCGGCGACGCGAAAAAGGCGATTGAACTCGGCGCAGAGGGAATCGGTCTGTGCCGCACCGAGCATATGTTCTTCGAGACGGAGCGCCTCCCCATTGTGCAAGAGATGATTCTCGCCAAAGACGAAGCGACCCGCCAAAAAGCGCTCGATTTGCTTCTGCCCATTCAACAGAAGGACTTCGAGGGCATCTTCGAGGTGATGGACGGCAAGCCCGTCACCATCCGCCTCATAGACCCGCCCCTCCACGAGTTCCTTCCGAACCATGAGACCCTCCTCACAGAGATTATCACGCTGGAAGCGAAGGGGCATAGCCACAAAGAGCTAGAAGCGAAGCGAGAACTTCTCGCCACCGTAGAGAGTATGCGCGAATCGAACCCGATGATGGGGCTACGCGGTTGCCGCCTCTCCATCGTTATGCCGGGCATCGTGGTCATGCAGACGAAGGCTATCCTACAAGCCGCTGTCGAAGTCAAGAAACGCGGTATCACCGTCCTTCCTGAAATCATGATTCCGCTCGTCGGGCACGTGAACGAACTCAAGACGGTGCAGACCCTCCTTGAGCGCGTGGCGAAAGAGGTGATAGACGCTTCCGGTATCGAACTGGAGTATATGTTCGGCACGATGATTGAGATTCCGCGCGCCGCGCTTATCGCCGACCAGCTCGCCGAACACGCGCAGTTCTTCAGTTTCGGAACCAACGACCTCACGCAGATGACCTTCGGCTATTCGCGTGACGACTCGGCGAAGTTCCTGATTCCCTACCTCGAACAGAAAATCCTCGCGATAGACCCCTTCGAGAGCATCGACCAGACGGGAGTCGGCAAACTGATGCAGATGGCTGTCGCCAGCGCGAAGCCCGTTCGCCCCGACATCAAACTGGGTATCTGCGGAGAGCATGGCGGAGAGCCGGAGAGCGTGAAGTTCTGCCACCGTATCGGGCTGGACTACGTCTCCTGTTCGCCGTTCCGCGTTCCTATCGCCCGCCTCGCCGCCGCGCAAGCCGCTATCGGCGACGGCAAAGAGCGCGATAAGTAGGTTCAGTTTGTGAATTTGAGAGTGCAGAGAGGGGAGCGGCTAACGCCGCTCCCCTCTCCTTTGTACCACTCTACCCCTCAAACCAAGGCGAAATTCCAATCCCCGCGCTATCATTCACGTACCCTTCCGCCGAAACATCCATCCAGACGTTAGCCGCCCCTTTTTCAAGGCGATACCGCCATACGCCGCCGCCCAAAGGCTCAAACGTTCGGAGGATAGCGGGCGCTTCCATCAAGTTCTCCGTCGCGCCGCACAGTTCGCAGTGGAAGGCGTAGCATTGTTCGGCGCGTATGGCGTAGCGGGCTTCTCGCTCTGGTATCGGTAACCGCCCGCCTAACTTGTGCCTATCCCACGCCCACCCTGTAGATGCGGAAAATCGCTCCTGTCCCACGATGCACTGCCGCCCGTCCGTCGGATTCCGAAACGCCCAGCCTGTAAAGGGAGGCGCATCGAAGCGTAGCCACTCCTGCGCCTGCACGCCCTCCTCCGAGTAGTAGGTCGTCACTTCAAAGAGGAAACAGCGCTCCATTTCTGGATAGGAGTCGCACGCTTGCGGGTTCAGCGTGGAGCGCCAGCGATACTCACACGCCACTTCGCCCCACCCCCTGTCTATCCAGCGAGATAGTCGAAAATCGCAGGGATGCGCGTGGTCACTCGTTGAAGATACGTTCACAGGCGCTCCTTACCTCCGAAACGAGCCGCTCTCGTTGCGCCGCCGTAAGACAGCCCTGCGTAGCGCGGATATGTAGTTCCATGCCTTCCGCCACCTCTACGCGCTCCCATGTCGAAGAGATGGGCGTTTCGCTCTCTCTCACCGCCACTGAACTCACCAACAAGACGCGCTTCGGGGGCGACTGCCCCTCCCGCCCGTTCACTCTCCCGCCCTGCCCCGTTATAGCCAGAATCTGCGAGATATACTCCGTGTCGCTCAGGGCACTATGCGGTTCCGCAAGTTGCACTCCTACGCGAAACGCCTCTATCTCCCGCTCTGGCTTCGCCTCAGCGGATTCCGCGACAAGCGATTCGACTTGCGCGTCTGTCAACCCTCGCAACTGCTCCCGAATGGCGGATAGCGGCAGAAAGGCTCGTTTCAGTTTCGCGATGAGCCTAAGGCGATGCAGGTTTGGGAGGGCGTAGGTCGCATAGCGTCCGCGTCTATCGGGGGGCGGGAGGAGCCTCTCCTCCACGTAGTAGCGAATCACACGCGGCGTAACCCCCGCTTCATTTGCCAGTTGTCCAATCGAGTAGCCCATCTCTTCCGTCATTCGTCTCCTCTTCCCAAGGCTTTGGGGAAGTCGTTGTCGCCTCCCCTTGCCCAGCTACAAGCGATACCTATCGTCCTTCTCTTCCGCTTTCACCCCCTCCAGTATGCGACGAACGAACGTCACCAACTCCTTGGGATTGAAGGGCTTCGTCAGGTAGCAGTCCGCGCCGCGTTGATACCCGATGAAGATATCTGAGTCCATCGCCTTCGCAGTTAGCATGATAACCGGAATATCGCGGGTCTCCGGGTTCTTCCTTAAAATGCTCAATGTTTCAAACCCGTCCATTCGCGGCATCATCACGTCCATAACTATAATATCCGGATGGGTCTCGGCGACGCGCTCAAGCGCCTCCACCCCATCGTAAGCCATCTTCACGATGTAGCCGTTCCGTTCCAGATTCACCTGCACGAGTCGCACGATGGACTTTTCGTCATCTACCGCCAGCACTGTATACGCCATCTTCTTGTGAACCTCCTCCTAAATGTCGCTTTCTCACGTTTTAATAAACAGTACAACGTTATACTGTTGTATTATATGACGCGACGATACATAGATAAGGTTCGCTCTGCGGTTTATGTCTAGCAGAAGGGTGGGCGGGCGCGAAGCGCGGAAGGCTTATCGCCCTCAGCATTCGCCCTCCCCCTTGCGAAAGCCTTTGAGGCTTTGGGGCGAGGGCTTGAACACGCTTCGCATATCGAAATATCTGTAACAAGCGCCCTCTAAAAACATCAAACAGAGGAAGATAATCCCTAATTCCGCGAGGTTCTATGCTCCACTCCAACCAGCGCCGCTACACCGCTACTCTGTGCGCCCCGATGATACTAGGGGCGGTATTTGTGATAGGCTCCGCCCTAGCGCAGGATACAGGTAGCCTACAACCCACCGCCGAGGTCTACGAAAAGCAGATATTCCCGCTCATCGACAAGCGCTGCCTCCTCTGTCACGGCGCGAAGAACCCCAAAGCGGGTCTCAACCTAGCCACGTTCAACTCTATAGATTCCATTCAGAAAAACGAAAAACTGTGGCGCAAAGTCGTCATTCAGGTGCGCGACGGAGCCATGCCGCCCCCCGGAGCCTTCTCTCTAACTCCTGACCAGAAAAACCTGATGACCACATGGGTGACGCTCGTTCTGAATAGTCAACCCGCCTACCAAAAGTCCAATCCCGGGCGCAAAATAATTCACCGCCTCAATCGAATCGAATACAATAACACCGTTCGCGACCTCTTCGGCGTAACCTCCAACCCTGCCGACAAGTTTCCCGCAGACGGCGGAGGCGGGGGCGGATTTGATAACAACGCCGACACCCTATTCACGCCGCCTATCCTCATGGAGCGCTACCTCCAATCTGCGAACGATATTCTCGATGAGGCGAAGCCAGAGCGAATTTTCCGTGTAAAGCCTACCGCCAAACTCCAAAAACGCGATGCCGCGAAACAGATACTCGCCTACTTCGCCTATCGCGGGTTTCGCCGCCCCGTTCAACCAAACGAACTCGCGGGCTTGCTTCGCCTCTACGACATAGCCGCCAAAGATGGCGAATCGTTTGAGAAAGCGGTCAAGTTCGCGCTCAAAGGCGTGTTAGTGTCGCCGAACTTCCTGTTCCGAGTCGAAAAAGAGCGCAACACCGCCGCCGCCTATCCCATTAGCGACTACGAACTCGCGACGCGCCTCTCCTACTTCCTCTGGGCTTCCACTCCCGACGACGAACTACTGCGCTTGGCGGGCGAAAATCGGCTACGCGACCCGAAAACACTCGACGCGCAGGTAGACCGCCTCCTAAAAAGCCCGAAAGCGACGGCTCTGGCGGAGAGTTTCGCAACGCAGTGGCTCAAAGTAAAAGACCTCTACACCAGCGCTCAACCCGACCCCGGCAAGTACCCGAACTTCACGCCTACCCTGCGCGACGCGATGTATCAGGAGACCGTTCGATTTTTCGACTCCGCTCTGCGCGAAGAGGGTTCCCTACTCCGCCTTCTCGATTGCGACTACACCTTCGTCAATGAAGAGTTGGCAAAGCACTACGGGATAGAGGGCGTAACCGGCAAGGAGATGAGGCGCGTCAAACTCGCTGACAAAAAGCGCGGAGGCGTACTAACAATGGCGAGCGTCCTTACCCTAACCTCCTACCCTTTGCGAACCAGCCCCGTCCTGCGCGGCAAATACATCATGGAGCAGATTCTGGGGAGTGAGATACCGCCGCCCCCGCCCGTTCTCGCCACCCTACCCCCCGACGACCAACCCCGCGAGGGCTTGACCTTCCGCCAACGCCTAGAAAAGCACCGCAAAAATACGCTCTGCGCGGGATGCCATTCGCGTATGGATCCGCTAGGCTTCGGCTTGGAGAACTTCGACGCGGTAGGGCGATGGCGCGACGAAATAGGCGGCAAGCCCGTAGACGCTTCCGGCGTACTGCCCCCCAAAATCGAATTTAACGGTAGCGCGGAACTCAAGCAGATTGTTCTGCAACGCAAAGACGACTTTATCCACAACCTCACGGGCAAAATGCTCTCCTACTCGCTCGGCAGAGGACTCGAACCCTACGATATGAAAGTGGTAGAGCAGATTTCTCAGCGCGTGCTAAAAGCGGACTGCCGCAACAGCCTCCTGCTTCACGAGATAGTGAAGAGTTACCCGTTCCAGTATCGGCAGGACTCAGAGGGGGCGACTACGGCGCGGGCTACAGAAGAGCCTCCCAAAACGCGCAAAAGCGCCGAAAAGGGCTAGAGTTCAGGGCGGGGGCGCTTAACCGCAATCACTCCTAGCCCTCAACCCCTGCCCCTTCTCCCAATTCTAGGAGAAGGGGTGAATGCACGGATGGAGGTTTGAGATTGGGAAGTTTGGCGCATTGTTCTAGGGGGGTTGCATTGTGCATTTTTGCGTGTTTCGCGGTAGACTTGCATTGTATTTCGCGGTTTTCGCGGTTAATTCCAAAAAGAGCGAACAGGAATCAGGAGTCAAGAGATGTCAATATCACGAAGAACCGTTTTGAAGGGCGCGGGAGTCTCCATGCTACTCCCCCTGCTAGAGGCGATGGAGAAGCCAGCATCCGCGCAAACTAAAAGCGCCGAGCAGGTTCCGGTTCGCTTCGCCACGCTCTATATGCCAAACGGAGTAAACCCGAACGAATGGACTCCCAAAGGCGTAGGCAGAGAGTTTGAACTCTCCCCCACCCTCGCGCCTCTCGCGAATGTGAAGGACAGTATCCTCGTTCTCACCGACCTGATGAACAAAAACAGCGTCACAGGCGACGGTCACTATGTCAAAGTGGCGCCGTTCCTCACAGGAACCGCTATCACCAAGACGACGGGGAGTAACCTACGGTGCGGAGGCATCTCGCTCGACCAACTCATCGCGCAACACGTCGGCAATTTCACGCCCCTGCCCTCCCTTGAGTTGAGCGTGGAGCCGCCCACCACCTACGTAGATACCAACGTCGGATTTACTGCCCTCTACGGCTCCCATATCTCATGGAGCACCCCGACAACCCCCGTCACCCGCGAAATCAACCCGCAACTCGCCTTCGATAGGCTCTTCCGTGCAGATAGCGCTACGAAGACCAGTAACAAGAGAGATAGGAGTGTTCTAGACCTCGTAATAGACGACGCGAAGCGACTACAGGCGAAGGTAGGAACGGCGGATAAACAGAAACTAGACGAGTATTTCGAGGCGGTGCGCTCGGTGGAGAAGCGAATCGCGTTCGATAGCGTCCGCCGCAAGCATGAGGTTATAGCGGACGCGACAGCGCGTCTTGAGATTGAAAAACTCGGAAACCGTATCAAGAGCTACTACAACGACCCCATCGCTATCAAGCAGCGCGGCATCGACCATACAGAGCAGGTGCGTATCATGCTAGACATTATCGCGCTCGGCTTCTGGACGGACAACACGCGCGTCGCTACCTTTATGTTCGGAAATGAGGTAAGCGGACGCAACTTCTCCTTCGTGCAGGGCGTAAGCGGAGGACATCACCAGATTTCCCACCACGAAAACGACAAGAGCAAAATGGCGGAGTATCAGCGCATCAACCTCTGGCATATCCAGCAGTACGCCTACCTCCTAGAGCGACTAAAATCCATGAAAGAGGGCGAACGAACGGTTCTCGAAAACTCAGTTGTTCTCTTTGGCGGCGGTATGAGAGACGGCAACGCGCATAGCCCCAATAACCTACCGCTAGTGTTGGGCGGTAGCGCAGGCAAGCGCTTCGCAACGGGGCGACACCTCGTCTATCAGAAGGACACGCCGCTCTGTAGTCTGTACCATGCGATACTCGGCGCGTTCGACATCCCAATCGTTAAGTTCGGAGACAGCACCAGCGACCTGCCGGGTCTCGCGGATGCGAACAGCGTAGGAACGAAGGGGGCGTAGCGACTCTCCTGAAACGCCTCCATCGCAGAAGGAGTAGTCTATGCAGTTCCGATACGCGATATTTCGCGCCTTCATTGCCACATCAATTGTGTTTATCTATGGCGCTCTGCTCTCTAGTTGTTCTCAAGAGCCAGAGAGTAGCGACTTTCACTCCCGCCTTGACCTGAAACACGATTCCAACGTTCAAGCGTTCGCCATAACCCCAGATGGCAGGACAATGGCTACGGCTACGTCGGAAGGGCTACCCGCTCACAAACGAGTGTGCGTGGCGACGCTCTGGAATGTAGCGAATGGCAGGAAACGATTTAGTTTCAAACCAAAGTCGGCAGTGTTTGCAGTCGCATTCTCTCCTGACGGAACGTTATGGGCGTGTGGCGGCGGCGAACTTGAGATAAGGAGTTCTCAGACAGGAGCGCTCTTATACACTCTGAAACACGCTGCGCTGAACATTTCAGGGATTACGTTTTCACGGGATGGCGGAAAACTCGCGGCAGTTCAGAGCGACGGAACACTGGAACAGTGGGAACTCAAAACGCGCAAGCGCATTAACGGTTGGAATGTAGAAGGAAGCGCGGGCGGAGTAGAGGACGCGATAGCCTATACTCCAAAAGGCGATGTCATCCTCACTGGCGGAGACTACGACGGAAAACTAAAATACTGGGACTCGAAAACGGGAGCGTTGGTGAGTAGCGTAAACGCGCATGAAAATGCGATAGTAGGTTTGGCTGTTTCGCCCGACGGTAGCAAAGTCGTTACTGGCGGATGGGACGACAAAGTGAAAGTATGGGACTTCGCAACACGAAAACACCTTTTCACGCTCTCTAATAACAGTCATGCCTGGTCAGTCGCGCTCTCCCCCGATGGAAGTAGAGTCGTTAGCGCAGGAAGCGACACACGAATATGGGATATTAACAGCGGAAAACCGCTCCGTATAGTCGATGAAAACTCCTATTGTGTGTCCTTCGTTGGAGACAACCAGACTATAGCCATTGCGAACAGTAACAGGGTGCGAATTGGCGCATCGGGATTACATTAACGCCGAACAAACTTGTCGCCCCAACCCTGCACAGCGAACTTGTGCGTCCAGTAGCGCTCAGGAACTGTCTTATTGAGCCTCAGACTACAGCCTTGCCTCTCTTCGCCTGATGGTTCTTGACATCATCTATCGTGTAGTCGGAGAGAGGAACATCACAACGTCTGTCCATTCCAGCGAGAGATACTTATCGTAAAAAGTAATCAACGCCTGAGTCAAAGCGCCAATGTTTTCGGAAGGAACTGTACTCTTATCCACAAAGATAACGCCGATATGATGTCTTGCGCTCAAAGCCCACTCCATCAGTATCGGCGGAATTGTCTTCTGGTCATAAGTCACCAGCGTCAGCCCCTCCTCATACGCGGTTGCAAGAACAGAGCGTCCGCTTTTCCACGCAAATCGCCCTTGCGCCAGCGTAGCGCGCTCTCAATACGAATGTCAGGACGCTTCTGACCTATCTGTTCCGCGACCACGTGAGTAATTTGCTCATCAAGTAAGAATGCGAGCATATCAATCCCCCGCGCCTAACGTTTGCGCCGCCGTAGAAACCAGTTGGATATTCGGAAACAGGGCTTTCAACCGTTCATACCCTAAGTCGTTCTCCTCCAACGCCCGGTCAATCTCTTCGGGATATATCTCATAATACTGGAAGCCCGCCTGAACTTTTTCGAGAGAGGTCAAGATGCGCCGCTGTCTTCTCCGCATCCATTTCATAGCCTTTTGCGACCATGATGAGTGCCATATCTGCAATGCTCCTTTGAAACAGGCGTGACGCTCTCCGTTGAAAGAACGGAACTCAATGTAATGAAAACGCTGTTGACGTAGCCCTTCGTCAATGAAGCGCGCGCCAATTTCGCTGACGGAGCGATGTTCGCGATGAGCGATGACGCGTAACTCCTCAGCGGCAGTATCTGGTAAGCGGACGGTGACTGGTTGAGACATGGCAAATTTACTCCTTCTCTACCTACTACTCAGGCGATACCCGTTTTGTCAAACACGAAGCGAAACAAAACAAGGAAAAGCCTCTTCACTCCCCGAACTTACCTCATAGCGCTGTCTCTCATCGCTAGAAGGAGCGAAACATAAATTTTCTCTTTGAAGGGGAGGCGTTATCCAGTTTTGTCGATTTTGAAGGGGCTTGCTTTGAAGACCCGCATATCGGATTCGCGAAGTTCTTAATATGGAGTCAGGACGATTACGGTTGGGGGCTGGGCAAGAAGGCGGGGCTTGTGGAGCGCTATCTGTACGCCCAAAACGTCTCCCGCCAAGCGTTCGCGCCACGCCTTGCGCTTCGTTGCTTGCGACACCTTTTGAAAGATGTCGCAATAGAGGGTAGCGAGGACTCTCACTGGCGCGAACATATCTTTCAAATTGTCGCAGAAGGCTTCACCTCTTACCGTTGATTCTCCACCAGCCGCTTGCTTGTACGCTCGGTAATCGCCTTGAGTAGCGCCTCTTTCGCTCTGATAAGTTGGCTATCCTGCTCCGTGTAGGTGGCGTTCGGCTCTACGAGGATGTCAGGCGATACCCCCTTGCCCTCCAAAACCCTCCCGTCCAGTTTCAGCCCCACCACAGAGAGTTCCAGCAGTAGCCCCGGCTCAAACGCAAAGCCGTTTGCGCCCAGAAAGGCTCCCGCCGTCGTCGTGCCGACCAGCGTTGCGCGTCCCGATTTCTTGAAGGCGTAACTCAAAAACTCCTTCGCGCTTCGCGTCCCGTTGTTGGTCAGCACAACCATCGGCTTGCCATATCCGGAAGGGCGCTGTTGCGTCACCCCTCTAAAATCCTGCTCCCAACCAATGTCCGGTGTAAAAAAGACCTCCGAGAAACCGAAGGGACTTCCGCCGAATCCGTCGCGCAGGTCGAGTATCAAGCCCTCGGTATTGTAGAGTTTGCCGAGTATAAGGTTGTCCATCTCCTGCTTGAACAGTTCATGCCCCATTGTCCAGAGGTGGATATAGCCCATCCGCCGCCCCTCCACTAACATCACCTTCGCGCTCTTCTTTGTCGCCTCAAGGAAGGCGCGGAGGATATTCTCTTTTCGCGGAGCGACCTCTATAGAGCGCGGTTGCGTCTCTCCCGCTTTCAAGACCATCAGCGCGGTAGGCTTGCCCTCTCGCCCGCGAAACGAGCCTATCGTCGTAAAGGGACTACCCTCCGCGCTCTGGATACGGTCTCCCGCATTGATACCCGCTTTCAGGGCGGGGCTACCGTCGAGAGCGCCCGTCACCAGATAGTCGCGCCCCTCATACCGCCCCATCACGCCAATGTGCGCCGCCATCCGCCCGTCCAAATCCCGATTGAGGACGGAGGGAAGCAGATAGTAGCCGAAATCGTCCTCCGAGATGAGTTCGCAGTGGGAGGCGTGCAACTCCTCAATCATGGAGTTTACGATACGCGTAAATTCACGGCGCGGCATATCGTTCTGCACTTTCGCCCGATACTTCGCGCCAATCTCCTCCCAGTTGACCCCGTGCAACCTCTTATCGTAGAAGTTGGTCTTGATTTTCTGGTGGATGAGGTCGAAGTTCTCTAAGAGAGTCTTCGCCTCAGCGCGTTGCAGAGAGCGCGGGGCGGACAGAACAGGAAAAGAGATAGCGGACGCGCCCCAGATAAGGGCGGCGGCGATAGTGATAAAATGTTTGCGAACTACGAGCATGGATAGTCTCTCCTGAAGAGTGAAACACACGGCGGATAGAGGGCTTTTGTATAATTATACGCCAAGCATAGTATAAAGACAACTTACAGCGTGAAGAGTTATCATAAAGGGTTTCAAGTTACGCCTCTAAAGGTGTACAATGAGCGAAGTGATTCATTTTTCAGGAAGGGAACGCTATGCTTAAACCAGTTACAGCCCAGCCGCCTAAACTCCTCTGTCAGGTAGAGCGCGTAAGACTGAGCTAAATTTCTCTATGACAATGTTGACGCCAAATAATCTTAGGCGCGGAATAGACGTTCCGCTCGTCCTTATAACCTACGCCACAACGCTGTTCGGCATTCTCATGCTCTACAGCGCGACTCTTGGCGATAGGGTGAACTACGCCAAGTCTCAGGTTATCTGGCTGGTCATCGCCTCAGTGGCGCTCATAGTCGGCTCTCTTATTGACTATAACCGCTATGGACGCTGGACGCGCCACCTCTACTGGCTGAATATCGGACTGCTGGTCTTCGTAAAACTGAAGGGACACGGCGCAAAGGGCGCAGTGCGCTGGATTAAGTTCGGCGCTTTTCAGTTTCAGCCTTCAGAGTTCGCAAAGGTCGGTCTCATTATCTGTTTGGCATACTACCTCGTTCAGAGGCGCGACGAGATACGCAAGTTCTGGGGGCTGGTAAGGTCGTTTTTTTATATCGCGATTCCGGCGGCGATTATCGTGGAGCAACCGGACTTAGGAACGGGGCTTGTGGTAATGGTCGTCTGGCTAGGGATGGTTTTCGTGGCGGGGGCGAAGGGAAAACATCTCGCGATTCTACTCCTCAGCGTTAGCCTTCTGTTCGGCGTAGCGTGGAGACTGAACGTTATAAAAGACTACCAGAAGATGCGCGTCATCGTGCTTTTCGACCCGGAAGCCGATAAGGATGGGGCGGGCTACCACGTCGCGCAAGCCCGTATCGCGATTGGCTCCGGCGGGACATGGGGCAAGGGCTACCTCAAGAGCCAATCGGTACGCGGCGGCTTCATCCCAGAAAAGCAGACCGACTTTATCTACACGACTATCGGGGAGGAGTTGGGGTTTTTTGGGGGGCTATTCGTTCTGTTTCTGTACCTGATTCTGCTTTGGCGCGGCGGAACGGTTATTATAGCCGCTTATGAGGACGAACTCGGCAAGCTAATGGCGACGGGCATCGTCACTATGCTCGCGTTTCACATCGTCGTGAACGTGGGCATGAATATCGGCATCATGCCCGTCACGGGGGTTCCTCTCCCGCTTATTTCGGCGGGGGGTAGCAACCTTATTCTTATCTTCTTCGCTATCGGTATTCTTCAAAGCATTATCAAAAACCGCAGAGACCTGATTTTTGGGTAGTGGCAGGTTACGATAAAGAGTTACTTGGAAGCACCCCTTCGGGGGGAACCTAACCCCCGTCCCCTTCCCGGCGCGGGAAGGGGTGACTAGAGCGCAAAGTGGTTATCGTTGGATAGAGCCACTCGGTTTAGGTCAAAAGCCTAGCGTTCCACCGCCTCCGTTATCTTCTTAGCGGCAGTGGTTCCCCCTTCCCGTTTCGGGAAGGGGGCTAGGGGGTTAGGTCACAGCGCCAGGGTGAGTGTTACTCCGCCTCATACTCGCGCCGTAGCAGGGCGTAGTGCGCCTCGTCGTGAAAAGCGTCCGCCTCCCAATACTCGTCGCGCAGTACGCCTTCTAAGCGCAACCCTAGTCTCTCCAACAGGCGCACAGAGGCGACATTCTCCACCCAAGTACAGGCGTGTATACGATTCAAATCCATTACGCCAAATCCAAAGGCGAGTATCGTGGTCAGCGCTTCGGAGGCTATCCCCTGCCCCCAGTAGTCGCGCCTCAAATCGTAGCCAATCTCCGCCCGTCTGTTCTGTTGCGACCAGTTGGCGTACCCCATAAGCCCGATAACCGTCTCGTCCCCGCCCTTCAGCGTAACGCCCCACTCAACCATCGTGCGGTTTTGATAGCCCTCTTCCAGTCGAGCGATAAGTTCGGAGGCTTGTTCAAGTCGCGTTATCGCGCCTTCGTTATAGCGTTGCGCCTCCACGTCGCTACGAAACTGAAAAACAGCGTGAACATCCTCCTGCGTAATGCGGCGCAGGAGGAGTCTCTCTGTTTGCAAAACGGGGAAGGTCTCAAATGCCATGAAGATTCGCCGCTCTAGTCCGTTCCGCCAAAATATCGGTAAGGTGGCGAGAGCGCCCCAAGAAGTCGCCCAACAAAAAAGTAATCTGCGGGTGACGCTTACTCCCCGCCTCTAGTAGTTCCGGTAGGTCTTGCGCGACATGAGTTCCTGTGTGTAGAAAGTAGGGAACGGCGCGAATCTTAGTAACGCCTACCTCCGCGGGGCGAATCGGACGCATTGGGTGCGGCACACCGGATGGACACGCTGGTTTCCCAGGGTGTCGGTCC
>CAIJLM010000460.1 GCA_903821495.1 uncultured Chthonomonas sp.
GCCCAGACAGCCTCGAAGCCTTGCTCATAGATAGATTGGAACTCTTCACGGGTTAGCATAGTTCTATTCTCGGAGACTTTCTTACCGAATCCTACTCTTTTCATAGGGTGAGTAGTTACCAATGCACAAAGAGCAAAGGGTTACAGGAGTCCTCGAAAGACGACGCGGAACCCGTCACTAATGTTCCCGCTACTAGGAGAACTCCCAACTCGATGGGCGCAACGGAAGTAGTCCGGAGTGTTAATGTCCCAGGAACCGCCGCGCAGAATGCGTATTCGCGATGCGAATGCATTCACCGGATCGATGGCTCGCGCTGGCTCGGAACACCAGAAATCAACCTCATAGGTATCCAGACACCATTGCCATACGTTTCCCGCCATATCTGTACAACCCTCCGGGCTTACGCCATACTTCCCTACTCCTGTAGTCCCGTCCGCATCTCCCCAACCCTTCCTGCTACACCACAACTTACCCCCATCAAACTCATCACCCCAAGGATACTGCCGCCCATCCGTCCCGCGTGCCACGCGCTCCCACTGCGCTTCGCTCGGCAAATCGCCCCCTGCCCACAAGGCGTAAGCGCGAGCCTCATACCAGTTCACCTTAACCATAGGGTGGTCGCGCTTGCTCCAGTTAAAGTTAAAATCGGGGGGACTCGGCATCTCTAGTCCTGCCGCCTTACAGTACGCCGCGTACTGCTCCACCGTCACGAGGTTCTTATAGATGTAGTACTCCGTCAACTCCACCTCATGCCGAGGGTTATCCGGTATATCATCATCCCCCATCAGAAATTTACCCGCAGGAATATAGACTAACTCCGCCCCGTCTTTCGGGTTCGTTAGGAGGGCGCTTTTCACAATAGCCTGCGCTCTGCCTTTGTCCTCCTCCGTGACTATGCCCGGAAACAGAAAATCCGCTAATTTCAGATAATCGCCTAAGAGTGGCGAGGTATCCACAGAGTATTCAGGATTGCCGACAATAACCCTCTCCTGCTTCGCCAAAGAGAGTTCGATATGCAGAACGCTGATGTCTTTTACGTTCAGTGTATCCTCCAGTTGGTACGCCTCTTCGTTGAACTGTTTCCGTATCGAGTCTAGGAGATTTGGCTCAAAAGGGTCGTTTTCAGGTAGCAAGGGGATTCGAGAGAGAACGGGAACGGTCTGAGTACGCCTCTCGTCGGGAAGATAACTCGGCGAACGCTGAATGGCGCGGAGGACTTCGCGGGTTCCCTCGATGTTCTCCGTATTGTTGATGAAAATACAGACCAACGCATCAGGCAGTACCGTCGTGACCACGCCGCCGACTTCGGTGATACCCGTTCGCGAATCGATGAACAGATAGTCCGGCTGAAAGTCCAACTCTTCCGCGATACGCCGCCGCAGTTCCAGAAAGAGGTGAAAGCCGTAGCCCTCATAGAGCATATCGCGCCAATCCAGTTCGGAGAGCCTCTGCCAGTACCTGACCGTCTGAATATCTCCCGCCGGCACGATATGGATGGAGCCGCCCGATTCGTGGGTCTGCGCTTCCAGTAGCATCTCGCTCATCTCAGGGAGGGTTTCGTCTCGCTTGAACTGGTGGAAGAAGTCTACAACGCCTGTGTTTACCTTGCTTGTCACCTTCTCGTAGTCGAACTTGTAGTGCAGACCGGGCGCTTCAAGGTCGCAGTCCAGCAGAACCAACTTTTTGCCGCGAGACATGAGGTATCGCGCTAGGTTCACCATGAGCAGAGTGCGCCCCACCCCGCCCTTATACGAGTAGAAGGTGACGGTTTTCATTACCCAGTTTTCTCTAACAGGGCGTTCCCTACTATGAGGGTGCGCTGTTCTCTAGACGTAATATTCTTGCAAGCCTCCGCCTGAGCGTCTACCCGCGAGAAAATCTGAGGTGCTTGCACGAGACGTTGCATATCAGCGATAGGCTCTTCCCGCTTACTTCTCTCGGCGCTCAAAGCCTCATCGCACTTTTCAAAGAGAGAGCGGCATCTCGTTTGGAGGTCGTCGTTCTGTTGAAGGTTCTTATTTTGTAGCAAAATCCACAGTAGGCGTTGCGCCTTTTCCCAACAGTGTTTGGAAGCTATCTCCTTCTCTGTTTTGTTCAATAGGTGTTCGACCAGTTGCGCCGAAAGGCGTTTGAGAGCCTCCTTTGCACCTTCTAACAGCTCTTCGCGGGCAGGCGGGGGGCTTGCTTCTCGCCATCTCTTCCGCAAGCAGGTTATTAGTTTGGGAAGGCTTTCAAACTCTTCCTCCGTCGGTTGAAAGCCGTGTAGGGTGATAGCGCGTCCCAGCGCCTCCGCTCTCACCTCCACGCGCTCCTTGAGGATATAGGGAGGGCGAAGCATAAATGTTCTATCGCCATCCGTATAGACGGCGTAACCATCTTCGTATATGACAGCGCAAAGTTTCAACATCCTACACACCTTTCAAAATGTCGCGCCCATTTAGCGCTCCGCTTATTTTGATATAGTCGGCGAAGTGGGGCGGAGCTTCCTTCTCTACAAAATCGTCCATCTCGGATTCGTCCAGCGTCGCGTAATTGGCAAGGGCTTCCGCGTATTCCAAGAGTTTCGACTCTGGAAGCCGAATCTCCTCTATATACGACGTAGCGACTTCGCCCGTTCCGTTCTCGAAGATGGCTTCAATGTAGTCCTGTTTGTCCTCTTTTCCATCGTTGCAGAGGCAATTCGCCCAAAGGCTCCTGTCTGCGCTCAGGGCTACAGCGCGATGTTTATGCACCGCGAGATACTGTTTTGTATCGTGGCAAGCGCAACCGACGCTCAGGCTCTCCTCGTCCACCTCGTTAGAGTTGGACACAAAGCGTACCAAACTATCTCCTTCGAGGTAGCCTGTGCGATAGTCGTTGTGCAGGTCTCTCTTCCAGATGATGCAGTAATCGCCATAGTGAAGCGCCCCCGCGTTCCCGATATTCAGAGAGGCGTAAAGAAACGCCGTTCCTGCCTCGAAGTGGCTATCAAATGCGACACGTTTCGCGAACCACTTGTCTTTCAGTTTTTCATGGAGGATGTCCTCAACGCTTTTGTCAAGCCTTACGCTCTCGCGTTCTGCAAATCGGTGAACATTGAGATAGATTCTCTCCTGTAGAATATTGAACAGATGGGAGGGGGTTCGGTTAATAGACAAACGCCCCCGTTCGCGAACCTCCTCCAGAAAAGGCTCCGCTTTCGCCCTGTCCTCAGCGGAAAAGTCGCTCTCATACTGCGCTTTCAGGAGTTGACCGTTATCTGAACATACCGTAAAGAGATTCATGCCCCCTCCTCTACCCCATCACGATATTCACCAGTTTACCCGGAACCGAAATCACCTTACGCACCTGCTTCGTCTGCATCTCCGCCTGCACCTTCTCGCACGCCAGAGCAAGCCGCTCAATCTCCGCCGCCTCCGTGCCCGGCGCAACCTGTAGGCGGTCGCGCAGTTTGCCGTTCACCTGCACTACAATAAGGATACTCTCCTCAGCGGCGGCTTCGGGGTCGAACTGCGGGAAGGGAACTCGGAATGTGAAGCCCTCTTTGCCCAGCAGTTCCCAAAACTCATCCGCGAGGTGCGGCGCGATAGGCGCAAGTATCAGCGTCAGCGTCTCCAAAATCTCCGAAACCAGCGTCGTCTGTTCGAGAGTAGGGGGCTGGTTGCCCAGTGCATTACGGAACGCCGATAACTCGTTGGTAAACTCCATCAGCGCGGCTACCCCCGTATTAAACTTGAACTCCTCAATGTCGCCGCCCACCTTCCGAATCGTCTGGTGCAGTTTACGGCGTAGTTTGCGCTCCGCGTCGCTCGTTGTAGTAGAGCCGTTACGCCAGTCCGCCACGTAGTGCGGGCGTAGCTCCGTCCACATTCGCCACACGCGATTGACAAAGCGATGCGCCCCCTCAATTCCCTTATCCGCCCAAAGCACAGTCTCCTCGAATGGCGCGACAAACAGACTATAGAGCCGCAAAGTGTCCGCTCCAAGCCGCTCCGCTATCTCATCAGGCGTGACCACATTCCCCATGCTCTTGCTCATCTTCACCCATTTCCAAATCCACTGGTCTTCAGGAACCGCCGCCTTCTCTTCCGGCTTCAAAACCTTCCAGTCTTCCAAAGGCTCGTTGGTATCCACCTCTTCGCCGTCGCCGGCTTCGTCTTTGGTCACTCTGCGTCCAGCGGTGTAGGCGAGTAGCATCCCCTGATTTCTCAGTCTCTGGAAAGGCTCATCAAACGGAACCAACCCCGCGTCGTGCATCACCTTCGTCCAGAAACGGGCGTAGAGCAGGTGCATAACCGCGTGTTCCGCGCCGCCCACATAGAGGTCGACGGGAAGCCAGTAGTTCGCAAGTTCCGGGTCGAAGGGGCGTTCCGAGTTGTTTGGGTCGGCGAAGCGCAAGAAGTACCACGACGAGCAGGCGAAGCCGCCCATCGTGTCGGTTTCGCGCTTCGCGGGAGCGTTACACTGCGGGCAGGTCGTGTTCACAAATTCAGGGATACCCGCCAGAGGCGACTCGCCCGTTCCGGTGGGCTGATACTTCTCCACATCCGGAAGCGGAACAGGGAGTTGGTCTTCCGGCACAGGAACAGTCCCGCAGGCAGGGCAGTGTATCATCGGGATAGGCGCTCCCCAGTAGCGTTGGCGTGAGATAAGCCAGTCGCGCAATCGGAAGTTAATCACGCCCTCCCCTGTCTTCCGCGCCTCTATCCACTCGATAACCTTGCGAACGGTCTCTTTGCTGTTCGGCTCTCCCGCAAACTCTCCAATGACCATTACGCCCCCCGCAGGAAGCGCCTCCATCAGGCTCTCAGAGGTCTGTTCAGGCGAAGACTGGTATACCATCACGATAGGTAGGTCGTACTTGCGGGCGAATTCGAAGTCGCGCTGGTCGTGAGCGGGAACCGCCATAATTGCGCCCGTGCCGTAGCCCATCAGAACGTAGTCGGCGATGTAGATAGGAATCGGCGCGTCGTTCACAGGATTCGTAGCATACGCCCCCGTGAAAACACCCGTCTTTGCGCGGTCTGTCGCCTGACGCTCAATCTCGGTGGAGCGTTTGGCGCGTTCTATATACTCTTGCACGGAGGTCTTCTGTTCCGCAGTCGTAATTTGAGAAACAAGCGGGTGTTCAGGAGCCATGACCATGAAGGTAGCCCCCCACAGCGTATCGGGGCGTGTGGTGAAGACGCGCAGGGTCGCGTCATGCTCTACAACCTGGAAGTCTACCTCTGCGCCCTCGCTTCGCCCAATCCACTCGCGCTGTTGCGTTTTAATACCTTCGGGCCAGTTGATTGTGTCTAGCCCCGAAATAAGGCGGTCAGCGTAGGCGGTTATCTTGAAATACCACTGAGGCAGGGGGCGTTTCTCGACGGCGGAGCCGCAACGCCAGCACTTGCCCCCAACCACCTCTTCGTTCGCCAACCCCGTTTTACAGGAGGGACACCAGTTGATAGGCGTGTTGGCGCGATACGCCAGCCCCTGCTTGTAGAGTAGCAGGAAGAACCACTGCGTCCAGCGATAGTAGTCCGGCGCGCTAGAGTTGATTTCGCGTGACCAGTCGTAGGACATACCTACCAGTTTTAACTGGCGGCGATAGTTCGCGGCGTACTCTGGAACCATTTCGCGGGGGTTGCGCCCGCGTTTTATGGCTTCATTTTCGGCGGGTTGCCCAAACGCATCCCAACCCATCGGGCGCAAAACGTTATAGCCCTGCATCCCTTTCAGACGGCAAGCGACATCGAGCGGGACATAGTTTCGGCAGTGTCCTACGCTAATGCCCGCGCCAGAAGGATAGGGGAAGAAATCTAGCCCGTAGAATTTGGGGCGGGTCGGGTCGTACTCTACACGAAAGAGGTCAGCCTCTTCCCATCGCTTCTGCCATTTCGCTTCGATAACGCGAAAATCGTACTGGTTGACATTCTCTTCGCTCATGTTCGCTCTTTCTAAATCAAGAAGGGGTAGTACTGTAGACAAAAAATCCGGCTCGCTTGTTGGCGGGAGCCGGAAAAAACTTCTTACCAGACATAGGTATCCACAACGTTTAGCGCTGAAGGAGCCATAGGGTAAGAGTTTAGGGTTATTGGGAATCTTTTTAGGACTTGTACTGTATCTCTTTAACCTCGCCTCTCCTTCATTAGAAGAGGCGAGGTATACAATTGCGCTTATATCTCGTACAGGTGGGCGGGTATCTCTATACGAGTAGATTTCGCCATCGCCTCATTCGCTTTGATAGTCGCGACGCAAGCGCGTAGCCCCTCCATAGGGTCGCAGAAGACCTTTGCGCCTTCGCGAATACTCGCCGCCCAGTTGTAGAATTCGAGGTCGTAAGCGTCTTTACCGCTACCTTCGGTGGAGAGGGTCGTCTCGCCAATTTTTGCGCCTGTGTTCAGCTTTTTAGTGGCGGAGGCGTTGAGAACCATGCCCTCTTTGCCGTTCGCGCCCTTCTCTTTACTGGTGAACTGCGCCCAGTCAAGGGTCTCCGCTTTCGGCTCGCGATACAGAAGCCCTTTGTCCGTGTTCCCGTCGCCGACTGTCGTTATCAGAGTTCCTTTGTCGCCCATAAACTCCTCTTGAAAGCCGTCGAACTGGTTCGTTGTCAGCGATTGATAGGTCACTTTCACGCCGTCAGGGTACTCGTAGATGCACTGCACATTGTCCCAAACGTCGCGTCCATCCTTCCAGTAGTCCACTCCCGCGACTCCCATAACCGCTTTGGGGACGGCGTTGAGGAACCAGTTCGTAACGTGAATCTGGTGACTGCCGAGTTCCGCCATCAAGCCGTGCGAGGTGCGCTTGTAGAGCCGCCAGTTCACAAGATGCTCCATATCGTGCCAAAATTCGCGCCCCGCCAACATCTTCGCTTGACCGGGGATACTGCGCCGCCATGCGCCGTTACGGTTCCACTGAGCGCGAACGTGGGTCACTTTGCCGCAGACCTGCTTCGTATTCAGCAGTTCGTAGGCGTGATTGTAGCCGATAGAGGAGGCGCGGTGGTGTCCGATTTGTAGGACTTTACCGGTTCGCTTCGCCGTTCGCGCCATCTCCTTCGCGTCCTCAATGGTGTACGCCATTAACTTCTCGCAAAAGACGTGCTTACCCGCGTTCAGCGCGTCTATTGTGATTTTCGCGTGGAGGGGTAGAGGAACGGTTATCATCACCGCGTCTATGTCTTTGCGGTCAAGAATTTTGCGGTAGTCCGAGTAGAGGCTATCCTCAGAAATCTGCGCGATTTTCGCCGCAGAGTTCAGGTTCAAATCGAGGATGTCCGCCGCCGCGATGCAGGTCAGCCCCGGAACCTTAATCGCCTTCTTGAGGTCGTTTTGCCCCTGAGAGCCGGGTCCGATGATGCCGATGCGTAGGGGGGCGACACTCCCCTGCGCCGAAGCCGAGGTAGACTCTATCGCCGCGATTCCCGCCGTAGCCAGAACCGCCGACTCCTGCATAAACTCGCGACGCGAGAGGGTGTTGATACGAAAAGTTGACATTGCTAAAATCTCCTCAGAGTAGGAAGCGGCTCTGCGTAGCGCAGTATCGCGCCAGTCGCGGGTCTCTCCGCCCTTCATCTGTTTCTATCCATAAGACCTGAGTATCAGGGTGACGACGGCAACGCTCTTCCGCCCACGCCTCCCCATTCACATAAAACCCTGTTGTGAGCGCATCCCCCTCCAACGCATTCGGGGTGAGTGCGGAGACCGCCCCTTGAAACGCGATAGGTTCGCCCGTTCGCGGGTCGAACAGGTGGCAGACGCGCCTACCCGAAAGCGTGATAGCGCTCTCCATGCTCCCGGAGGTAGTCAGCGCGTTGTCGCATAGAAGCGCCTGCGCCACCGTTCTTTCGCTATCCTGCGGGTCTGCGATACCGAGAACCCAGTACCCGCTCTGTGGAGGCGAACCAATGGCGGCGATGGAGCTACCGCCTGCGTTCACCAGAGCGCGTTCTATCCCCTGTTGGCGCAGGTAGGCGATAACCTCATCTATAATATACCCTTTACCCGCCGCTCCCAAGTGCAACTCTACCGAAGGAGTTTGGAAAGAGACAGTTTGCAACTCAGTATCTAATTCGACGCGAGACCACCCAATCTCCTGCACGATGCGTTGAATTTCCGTTTTGGAGGGCGATTCCACCCGCTCGCCGCGTAGAGTTCCCTGCCGGAACAGCCCCCACGCCCGTACAAGTCGCCCCGCTGTAGGGTCGAAAGCGCCCTCCGTCTCTTCCGTCAGGCTTTTCAGACGCTCAAGGAGGCGAAAAAGTTCAGGGGAGACCGGTACAGGGCGTTGGTAAGCCTCCCGATTTAGGACGCAAATTTCGCTGTCCGCAATATAGTGGCTAAGGCGGCTCTCCCAAACTTGCAAGAGGGTCAGCGCGTTCCTGCCTATCGCCTCCAACTCCGCCGCCGCCTCCCCGCCAAGATAGACTTCGCAGAGACAGCCCATCGCCTGACAGAAGACGCGAACAAGCGTTGGTTGATTCACTGGGGAAAGGCTCCTTTTGTATGAACGAACGGACTCTTTTAGATAAGAACAAAACTATACGCCAGACTCATGCCGTATGCTTCATCAGGTTCTGTATCAGCGTAAAACTTCCAATCGCCACAAGTAGGCAGGCGAAGGCGACCTGTAGGCGACGCGGGCTGAGAGTTCGCCCCCATACCTGTCCCGCCATCATCCCCAAAACGCTCCCTATCAGAAAGAACCCCGCTACGTCCCAATGAATCGCAACGCGCCCGACATACCCAAGCGTTCCCGTCAGCGAGTTGACTGCGATAACCCAGAGAGACATATTCATCGCCCGCTTGATGGGAAGTTTGGCGGCGAGCGAGAGCGCGGGAACGATGAGGAAGCCGCCGCCTACGCCCACAACGCCCGTCAAGAGACCGATACTCGCCCCTAAAGCGAGGGTCGCATTGAAGGGAAGAGCGCGGGCGGTTGAAGGCGCTTGCGAGTTAGTTTCCACTTTACGCCGTAACATTCCTACCGCAGAGCCAAGCATTACGCACGCAAACAGAATTAACTGAACGCTTGCGGGAATATATTGGCTCAACTTCGCCCCTCCGAACGCGCCAAACAGACCGCCGAACGCAAATATCAGGGTGATTTTGGGGTCTACCTCTTGACCGGGGCAACCGTGTACGCTACAACGCCTCTGCGCCAATATCGCGCCCACAAGGCTCGTAACGCCTACAACGACGAGGCTTGTGGCGACCGCCGACTTGACGGGTATGTGGGCGACGTAGACGAATGCGGGTAGAGCCAGTATAGAGCCGCCGGAACCTAGCAAGCCCAGCAGAGTACCTGTAAATATACCCGCGCACAGTATAAAGAGGCTAGGCAGTAGCATAAGCCGCCTCCTTCGCGCTACAAGACTGACAGGCGCTCCAACCCCCTTCGACCACGAGCGGGTCTCCCCAACCCTTGCGTTGTAGTAGCGACGCGGCGATGGAGGCGCGATACCCCGTGCCGCACAGAATGTAGAGAGGAGACTCTGGAACCTCGCCTATCCGCGCCTCCAGTTGCGTTATCGGGATGTTTATCGCGTTTGCAGGGTGGCTAATAGCGTACTCTTCAGGCGAACGCACATCCAAAGTAGGAAAGGAACCCTGACGTTTAGTCGCGGAGAGGTAGGCTTCCGCTTCGATAAGCTGGAAGGACTGCGTTTCGCCGCCCGATACCTTCCACGCCTCTATGCCTCCCTCTAGCCACCCCATAATGTTCTCATACCCCACCCTTGCGAGTCGCGTTATCGCCTCAGGCTCGCGCCCCGGTTCCGAAATAACGACGATAGGCGCATTCGGGCGTATCACCTCTCCCGCCCAAGGCGCGAAACGCCCGTCCAACTGAATGTGCAGGGAGCCGAGCGCATGCCCCCCTGCGAACGCGCCTGTCGAGCGAGTGTCCAGTGTCAAAACGCCCTCTTCTGCAAGGGCTTCCACCTCTGCGGGCTTGAGGGGTTTGGCAGTGGCGAAAATCTCTTCCATAGATTTGGCTCCTGTCTTGTTTTGCATCACGTCGTGGAAGAAGTAGGCGGGCGCTTCGCTCAATCCAGAGGTAGCGTACTCAATAAAGCCCTCCTTGTCCCCCTCCATAACCGATTTGAGAGCGGGATTGAACCGCTTCTCGCGCCCGATAGTAGAGACTCGCTCATCGGAGAGGGCGCGTCCGCAAGCCGACCCCGCCCCATGCGCGGGCCACACCTCAGCGTTGTCTGAAAGCGTCAGCAGTTTGTCTTGCAGGGAGTCGAACATCATACCCGCCATCCGCTCGGCGGTGCACCCTTTGCTTCCCGTAAGGTCGGGTCTTCCAACATCCCCGATAAAGAGCGTGTCGCCTGTAAAGACTTTGCTCGGCTCCTCGTCGGCTCCGCTGTACGCCACAATCGAAATGCCTTCGGGCGTATGCCCCGGCGTTTCCAGAAACTCAAGTCGAACGTCGCCAAGTTCAAGCGTATCGCCGTCTTTTACTGCAAGGAACGGAAAGAGCGCGTCAGAACGGGAACCCAGAACAATAGTCGCTCCTGTGCGGCGCGATAGCTCCAGATGCCCCGATACGAAGTCGGCGTGTAGGTGGGTCTCTATGACGTGTGAAATCTGATAGCCCGCCTCTTGCGCGTCGCGCAGGTACTCCTCTACGTCGCGTCGCGGATCAATAACAACGGCTTTCCCGCTACTTCCGCCTATCAGATAGGAGGCGTGCGAGAGGCAACCGAGGTAGTAGGGTTTGAAAAACATAGCGCTATAGTCCTCTCTGGGGCGTTATTTTGTAGGTGTA
>CAIJLM010000461.1 GCA_903821495.1 uncultured Chthonomonas sp.
CCTTTGCGAAGGAGAGGAGTTCTTGTGGTTAATCGGAGATTCCCTGCAACCGTGAACTCTTACCGTTTTTGTGCTCTATACGCTTTTCTCCCCCTCTACAGTAGCAATATTACATAATAAAACGCTAGCGCGAGCCATCAACTATGGATTTAAACAACTTCAGCCTCTCGGCGTGAACTCGCGCCACATCCCCCATGTATCCGTTTTGCTTGGCGCGGACGGCGGCTTTCTGAATGTACTCGTTCGCCTTCGCCCTATCGGTTAGCGCCTCGTAGTACAGCCCCAGATAGAGGTTAGCGTAGAACATCGGTTCGCCGGACTCGGTAGTTTCGGGGGCGGCTTTCGCGGCTTTCAGCACGTCGGCGGGAGTGATTTTCCCCGCGAATAACTGATGGATTTGCGCCATCGGAACCCTCGCGTCCCGCTCTATCGGAATGAGTTGTTTTCGCGCCGCCTCGATGCCTCCCAACCGCGCCGTGCAGAGAAAATGCCATACCGCATTCTCCACATCGTGCGGATTGACCGTCTGGTGCAGTTCAAACTGTGCCTTCCCCGCCGCGAAGCGTCCCGCATAGTAGAGCGCAATGCCCCGTTGCCAGTGGTAGGGCTTGCGTTCAGGAGCCAGTCGCAGACAGTTGTCGAAAGACTCCAGAGCGTTATAGATATGCCCTTCCTTGAAATCCGCCTCTCCCTGCGCCTGCCACGCCTCCGCGCTCTTCGTATCAATCATCTGCACACGGTCTTCCGCGGTCTTCGCGATATTTTCGTAGGTGTGCAGGGCTTCGCGATACTCCGCCATCGCCGCTGAAGGCAGAAAGCCCTCGCTTCGCGCGATTTCGTCCTTCACGCGCTTAGTGAGGAAGGCGACCTCCTCCTTGCGCGGTCTGAGAGGCTTTCCATTCCCTGTTATGTAGATAGGAGCGGAGTGAGCGAACCGGACTCTCCCATCGGCGCGGGCTTCAAAACAGCGAACGGCTATCCACGAAGACTCGGCGATAACGATGGACGCATCTATTCGACTGGTGTAGCCGCCTTGCGCGGACTTTCGGTTTTGCGGGGCGAGCGTCTGTACAACCTCGCCATTCGCCACAATTTCGATTCTATCTAGCGGTTCTACGCTCGACGCCTCTCCGACAACATCGCAAGCGTTCGCAGGTCGCCCGTTTTTTGTCGCGGGCGACTTCGATGCAAGAAACACGCCGTCCATCATAAGCAGGGGACCATTCGTCACGAAACTGTGTCCCTCGTTCAGAGCCTGCACCCACTTCTCGTAACTGAACTTGCCCTCTACGTGCGCGTAGACGCGCCCCCACCCGAACGGAACCGGATGATAGCCTGTCCCTGTGCCTCCTGTGGGGCGCAGTTTGAAGCCGCAGTCTAGCAGGGCGTAGTAGTTCTGAAAGCCGTAGTCAATCCAACCCGCCTCCGTCCAGCCCTCCGCCGTTCGCTCAATGTGCATATAGTCCGCCGCAGGGATTCCCCACCCCGCCACGCCCCACCCCGTCCGCCAGATGTGGTTATTCGTTAGGTCGAAGAGGTCTACCTTCATCAGCGGGATAATGTTCATCGTCCACTCCCAAGCGTGCTTGTCTATCTCTAGCAAGCCGCCCTGACCATGCACCTCCTTCGCGACGGGCTTGACGGGGGGAGCGCCGTTCTGTAGCGGGGCTTTGTGGTTCAGCGCGAACAACGCGCCCAGCGTATGCGATTTCCCGTCCACCGTGAACAGTTCGTACTCGGTATTGAGGGGCCAGTAGACATGGGTAGGGTCGGCGTAGACAGGCTTGGGCGTGACCGCCACGGGCTGATTCTTATCGCCGTTCACAGGCGGCAGAAACGCCTTCGTAAGCCAGAAAGTGAGAGGGAACGCGACGTTTACATCGTCCGCCGCCTGCAAAACGGGGGTCTCCTGCACGGAGCGGTGAGAGTGCGTGTCCGCCGAATACCAGCCGCGAGAGGGCATATCTATCCACCGCTTGAGAGCGACGCGCAGGGGCTTTGCGTTCTCGGAGTGTTCAAAGGTCAGGGTTGTGGTCAGGTACTCCTTGCCATGCTCCGCTGTGAGCGTGTACTTTCCGGGTGGCAGGGCGACCTCGAACGGGTGCGCGGTAAGGGAGGTGTGCATCTCCACAAGTTTCGCGCTCGCCTGTCGCTTGTACTCCACCGCCGCGCCGCCTATCGAATGGGGGAAATACCACGTACCGTCCGCGCCCTGTAGGTAGAGGCGACACGCGAGAGGCGAGCCTGTGTCTGCGTCCACCACCGCGCCGCGTAGCGTTACATCGCGGCGCGGCGCTTTGGTTTTGCTCGGCGCGGCGAACGCTGCGCCTCCTGCTGTCAAAGAGCCGAGAATAAGGATCCCCAATGTCCATTTTTGTAACGATTTCATAACGTAACGACTACCTCTCTATCGTGATTTTCGTGCGGAAAGCGTTGTCGTCTATGAAGCCATGTCCGCCCGGCACTAGCCCCACGCGGAACTCAATCACGCCCGCCGTCTGCACCCGAATTCGCCCCGTAACCGTCGTCGTCTCGCCGGGTTGCAGGGTCGCCTTCTCGAAGCCGAACAGCCAGGGCCAGGAGCCGGGGTCGTGGTTTAACGGATGGTCGGAGGTGACGCGCAGATGCAACGCCTCCCTCACATCGGAGAATCCCTTCTCCCAGAACGCCTGCCCCTCCTCATAGAGATAGGGCGGCGCGGGCTTCGTGGCGAGGCGGGCGGGTATCGGCAGATTGTTCTTCACCGTGAACTCCACCGTCAGTATCTCTCCGACTTTCAGGCGCGTGGGGCTAAACGTCGCGGAGAGAATATGGGGCAGTTGGTCGCGGGGAATCTCCTGCGTCACGACGATGGGCGCGGTGCGAACGCGATTGAACTTCTCTCCACGCTCGAATATCAGGTTGTAACTGCGTGGCGTGAGCGCGTCGGGAATCTGAAAACTTATCTGCTCCGAGTCCTGCCTTACTATCTTCGCGGGCTGATTGTTCAGCAGAATGCGCCCGCCCGCCAGGTTCTTGCCGCGCACCGTTATCACATCGCCAATGCGGGAGGGGTTTGGGGAGAGGCTTTCGATACGAGGGGCGACAGGGTTCCATTCCAGTGCCAGGGCTTGATATTTTTTCCACCTGTACCATTCACGTTGTACGAACGAACCGTCGTCTGCCCTATCGGGCGCAAGAAATTTCACTTTTTGTCGTTTCAACGCCAGCGCTTCCAATGAAACCGATTGATTGGAGGGCTTGAGCCAACAATCCGAGGGTAGCCAGCAGACCGCTTGAGTCTTAGTATGGGAAATCACCCAGAGAGGAACTCCATCCATCAGTATAAGCGGAGGTAAATCCCCAAAACTTCCAGCGAGGGTAAAGCGCGCTCCCGATTTCATGGCGAGTCCGGCTAACTTTTCCGGTGCATCATCGCTATCGGCATCGCGTTGTACACGGAAGCCGGTTGATTTAACAGTGTCGCCATCAATATGCGACCCGCTGTCTGCCTCCGCCACTCGCGCCTTAATCAAGTCACGCCAGATGATTGTATTTATCCCGAAACTCGCTGATGTCCCATGCAGAAGAACGCCCGTCCGCGCCCCATAGAAGAGGTTATTTCGGAATACATAGCCTTGCGAGGGCGTTTTGTCGTTGTTGTTTTTGCGTAGGAAGACGAGATGCCCTTCGGGGCGTTCGCGCTTTGCGCTATAGCCGAAAATGTTGTTCTCGAACGTGTTGAACTGCCCGTTTTCAATCTCTACGGCGTTCGTGGAGTCGTCAATGCAGATGTTGTTTCGCACCACGCTATGGCGCGAATAGCCGAGCCATAATCCATAGTTGGAGAAGGAGCAGTTATTGCCCTCGATAATAGTGCCATCAACTAAATCCACCTCAATCGCGTTGTTCGGGCTGAACGAACAGTCGTTATTCCGCAGGATGTTCCTGTCCGAACTGTTTTTGGGAGGCACGACGGTTCCCGGCGTAACGGGACCCTCGTTCGCTCGAATGAAAATCGCATCGCCGCCAAACCGCAGGTCGTTCGCTTCGATGAGGTTTTCGTTGCTATTGTGGTCTATCCCGACGGCTTGCGCGTCCATCGTAGACCAGCCCGTGAGCGCCTGATAGAGCGTTCCCGCGCCCGTCGTACACCAGATAGCCTTGTTCTTGCGATAGACGTTGTTGGAGGAGTTCCAGAGATGGATGCCCCAGTTGCCATTATACGAGTTGTCGCCCTGCTCAATTACGTTGTGATGAGAGCGTACGAGGTCTACGCCATCCCACTGATACTGCGCGACGCAACGAAGCAGATGGCAGTGTTCGCTATCGCGAAGCAGAAAGCCCCCGCCCCACTGGTCTTCGGGTTGCGCGCCGCTCTCGTCTATGACGCTTCCGGGCGTAAGGTCTCCGTTGAACGAACTGACGCAGTCTATGAACTTTACGCCCTTGCACTTTTCGAGGCGCACGCCCCAGAGAAACTCGCTGACCCGCAGGTTCTTAATCGTGACGTTTTCGGCGTTTGTAACCGCAAGCCCCACACCCTTGCGCCCCTTGCCAACGAGGTCTACGCCCTTAAAGTCGAGCGTGAAGTTTTTGCCCGATACCTGAATCGCGCCCGCGTCGTGCGCTTCTAAGGTATAGGTTCCGGGACGCAGTTGGACGGCGGCTTGTATCTTCATACCGCTTGTGATAGGCGCGGCTTGTTGCGCGAAGAGCGGAAGGGGCAGGAGGCAAACGAGGCAAACGGCAAAGTTTAACGGTTTAGGCATGGAGGCTACTCCTCAAAATGGCGGGCGGGTTAGGTTGGGCGCTCATAGTTATGGGGCTAAATAGCCTACAACAAGAGTGATAGAAGCCGCAACCTCTTCAACTTCGTCTGGCTCTAGCTCTCCGATTTTAGAAATAAAGCGATTGAGCGAAACTGAGCGCACCTGAAAAGCATCCGCGCTAGAGGGCTTGGATAGCCCGTTCTGCTCATTGGGAGCGATGTCGGTCATCCAAGGGTGCTTTGCGAAAACGGATTGCCAGCCCGTCAAAGGGACGACAACCCGTAGAGCCAATCGCCCTGTCTCTGATTCAGACATCACAATAGCAGGGCGCGCCTTCCCTATCTCGTCACCTACTGTCGGATCAAGGAAAACGCGCCATACTTCGCCACGTTCAGGTTTAATCATAGTCTTCCTCATCATAATCGAGAAAGGGTTCGCTGTCAAGAATGGTAAACGCGGTCAGTTCCCTCTCAATCGGAGGAAGCGCCAAGTCGGCGGCGTACAGAGGCGCGGCGCTCTCTACAGCAATCTCAAGGATTTTTCGTCGCTCTTCACGAGGCAAACGCATGAGTTCCCTTGCCGTGAGCCTGCGAGGAGCCGCCTCTTGCACGACTCGCCGCACATATTCAGATAGCTCCAGCCCTCTCTGAGCCGCCTCAGCGTTCAGTCGAGTCTCCTCTTCTGGAGAGAGTTCTATGGTGAGTGTCATCTGTTCGCCTCTCGTCTTTTGTTGTCGCGCCCGTCATCTCGCTCTATTATACAACTCCTTCGCTCTCAATGCAAGCGGGGGCTAACCTGCTCGTTGCAAGTTAGCCCCCGCTATTTTGTCGTTCGTTTTTTGTTTCTCTCCAAAGAAAGTCCCTTACACGCCTCGGCTTACACGCGGACGCGGAGATGCCATCCCTTCCGGCGCGATAAGCGCATTATCTATGAGGCGAGTTTTGCCGATTTTTATCGCCGCCACCACAAGAGTAAGTCCCTCCTCTAGATTCTCAACAGGCTGGAGCGTATCAGGATTCGCTAACTCTATATATTCCAGTGCGGCGAGAGGCTCTTCGCTGACCAGCGCCTCCAACTCTCTACGCAACTCCTGCGCGGAAGATACGCCCTCTAACACCCTCCGCCCCGCTAGGCTAAGGAGGCGGGAGAGGAGAGTCGCCGCGCTTCGCTCCTCTTCGGAGAGGTAGGCGTTGCGGGAGGAGAGAGCTAGCCCATCCGTTTCGCGAAGAGTGGGAACCATCTGAATGGTGGAGGGCATATTCAAATCACGCGCCAAGCGCTCCACCACCAGAAACTGCTGATAGTCCTTCTGCCCAAAGTAGGCGATGTCTGGCTGTACGATATTCAGCAGTTTCGTAACGATAGTCGCGACTCCGCGATAGTGTCCCGGTCTTCTTACGCCTTCGAGGGGTTGGCTAATATCCGTGACATCCACCCACGTCTGAAAGCCCGCCGGGTATATGTCCTCATTAGTAGGTAGAAAGAGCGCGTCCACCCCTGCGTTCGAGGTCAGTTGCATATCTCGTGAAGTGTCGCGAGGGTACTTAGAGTAGTCCTCTTGGGGTCCAAACTGGGTAGGGTTTACGAAAATGGAGACTACCACCACGTCGCAGTCCCCCTTTGCGCGTTGTACAAGGCTGAGGTGTCCTGCGTGGAGAGCGCCCATTGTGGGAACAAAGCCAACCGTTTTACGCTCTTGCCGCAAGCCTCTCAGGTAGGTTCTCAAGGCGCTTATCTGCTCGAACGTTCGCATAACTTAGTGACTATTCTCCTCTGTCGGAAATATCTCTTCTCGCACTTCGCTGGCATACGCTCGTAGCGCCTCTTCGATGAGGGTTCCGAGGTTGACGTAACACTTCGCATGGCGAAGGGGTCTGCCGGGATAGATGCCGAACAGGTCGTTCCAGACCTGTACCTGCCCATCGCACTCCGCCCCTGCGCCTATTCCAATGGTGGGGATTCCTACCTCTGTGGTTATTTGCGCTGAGAGTTCCGCAGGTATCGCCTCTAGCACCATGCCAAAGGCTCCCGCCTCCTCTAAGGCATGGGCGGATTGAATCATCCGTTCCGCCGAATCGGGAGTGCGCCCTTGCACTTTATTGCCGCCGAAGACATTCACCGATTGGGGGGTCAAGCCGAGATGCCCCATCACAGGAATGCCGCCGTTTGTCAATAGGCGCGTCGTTTCTGCGAGATGCAGACCGCCCTCTAGTTTTACGGCGTGCGCCCCGCCCTCTTTCAGCAGTCGCGCCGCATTGTGGAATGCGTCCTGCGGACTTGCTTGGTAGGTTCCGAAGGGGAGGTCGGCGACAACAAGGGCGTTTTTCACGCCTCGCTTCACCGCTTTTGTATGGTGTATCATCTCATCGAGGGTAACAGGAACGGTATTTTTGTAGCCGAGAGCCATGATTCCTACCGTATCCCCCACCAGTACTACGTCTATTCCCGCTTTGTCCGCCAATCGCGCCGAAGCGTAGTCATAAGCGGTGACAACGACGATTTTGCGCCCTGTTCGCTTGAACTCGATGAGGCGGGGAACGGTTATTTTCTCTTGAATTTTTTCAGGTAGCATACTTTGCGCCATCTTATAACTAGAACCCCTCTTCAGGAGATGGTTCGTCAACTATCCACTCTTTCCGCTGCTCTTGCGTCCAGTAGCGTTTGCAGAGACGTAGAAATTCGCATTCGGAACATACCTCTATCGGCTCAGGTATCAGTTCTGTGTAGTCATAGTTGAGTATCTCTTCGCCCAGAAGCGTAACCTCTTCCCGAAAGAGCGACATCTCTTCGCTATCTAGCCTCGTGGTGGCGGAGATACCAGAGCGCAGGCAGTAGATAGTCGCGGTGATGGGCGTATCAGGATACAGGTCGCTGAGTATGAGTTGGTAGCACCGCATAGCGAAGTCGTTGTAGACCTGCTCTTCTGCGACCTCCCAGCGCCCGCTTTTGTAGTCCACTATCTCAAGAGTTCCGTCGGGATGCTTGTCTATGCGGTCAACGCGCCCCGATAGTTTGAAAGCCCCTAAGTCGCAGGAGATAGTCTTCTCTGTCGCGATGGTCTCCACCTGAGCGATAATGCGCTCTTGGTGGGCGGAGTGGTACGCCTGTACGATTTCCGCGCCCGTCTCCCTCTGTTTCGCCTCCTCCTCTTTCGAGGTATACCCTGCGCTTATCCACTGCGTTTCGAGAGTCGAGACCATCTCCTCTTGCGTGTGAGACGCGCCTTGCTCGTGGAAAGTTTGGAGGACATGGTGCAGGGAGCTTCCGAAACTCAGTTGGGGCTTCGCCTTGAAGTAGAATCGTCCGATTTTATCAATATAGACGTACTTGTACTTAACAGCGCACTCAAGGTAGGAGAGTATGCGCGTCGGGCTGAGGCTTGGCTTGCGTGTTTTGGCGGACGATGCGGTAGGCATGAATTGGTCTCTCCACTTTTGAGAGGGCGAACACAAGAACTTAGACAACATTATACTCTATTTTGTGGTTGA
Source organism: uncultured Chthonomonas sp. (assembly GCA_903821495.1). Taxonomy (GTDB): domain Bacteria; phylum Armatimonadota; class Chthonomonadetes; order Chthonomonadales; family Chthonomonadaceae; genus CAIJLM01. The sequence goes on from CAIJLM010000461.1 coordinate 8,240, forward strand.
AGAGGCGTGTCATAACACAAAAAGGGCGCGGGCGCTTACTCAAGTAGCCGCGCCCTCTCTCTATAATTGCAGATATCCGTCTATTTATCGAAAGGAGGTATTTACGAGAAGTTGGCTGAGGTTCGCCTGCCCGATAGGTACGGTGGAGACCTTGCGCTTGATACGCGCCAGCGCATTGTCTACAGACTTGGTTTTGCATCGGAGTTCTACCGCGATTTCTCGGTAGGATTTGCCTATTTGATAGCCTGCCAGCACGTTCCACTCAAAATCAGAGAGAACCTGTTGAAGCATCTCGTGGAGGACTTTGGTGTCTTCGCTCTGAATGACAAGTTCTTCGGGGTCTTGCATCTCGGTGGCGGGAATAATGTCGGAGAGGTTCCAGTCGGGTCCCGAATCTTCCGAAGGGCTTTCGAGAGAAAGAGAGGTGTTCAGGGGCATCTGCTTCTGGCGCGTCGCCGTCTTTATGGCGGTGATGATGTGCCGTTGAATACAGACTTTGGCGAAGGCGGGAAAGGAGATGGCTTTGTCACATCGAAAATCGATGATGGCTTGCCATAGCCCTATCATACCGACTTGCAGTAGGTCTTCCTTCTCCGCACCGACGAGGAAGTACGATTTTACTCTTGTACGCACCAGATTGCGATACTTGTAGAGCAAGTATTCGGAGGCGGATTGCTCCCCTCGTTGCGCTCTGGCGACAATCTCCCGGTCAAGCATGTCGGCGAATTTGACGTGGTTGGAGGGGAGCAGGCGTTGTGGTTCGCTTATCACCCTGTGTCCTCTTGTCGTGGAATTTTTGGCGCAACCGCCAGTTGAAAACATACATAGATAGGAGCTTTTACCCCAAATTTGCCTGATAGGGCAAAAGCCTAACTACCATTCCCTGTTATGCGGGTTTTCTTGTTAGGCTCTTAATGGTATTATACAAGAAACCCTCCCTGAATTCAACCCTCTGCAATAAATTTCGCGAAATCTCTCTTCACTTTCTGCTACAATTAAAAAAATTGGTTCTAATCTCATTTTCAGGGGCTAAATGATGCGTTTTCGCAGACTGTCGCTACAGGTTATACTGGTCTCCAGTATCTCCACAAAGACTATCGCTCTGTGCCTTTTACTGATGCTTTTTGGGCGGCAAACTCCAGTCTGGCTAGTCGCGCTTTTTGTGATAATGGCGACCGCGCAACTGTGTATACTACTCAATCTGCGGCGCGGCAAGGCGAAGTCGCGTTGAGGAGACGTTGAGGAGACGAGGTATAGTCATGGGGCGCTTTTTGATGCGCGGCAAGGCTTCCCGCTCGCTATGCAGGGAAGCCTTCAAATCCCTCAGAGAATCATTCCAGCGCCGACGGTGTTGTACGTCCCCTCATCAATGAGAATGAGGCTTCCTGTGGAACGATTACTTTGGTAGGAATCGAAGACTAGAGGCTTTGTGAGGCGAAGCGTAATACAGGCGATGTCGTTCATGTTCACGCTCTTGTCGTCTGTCACCCGCTCCATCGTGTTGATGTTGAGTTTGTACTGAACCTCTTTCACAATACAGCGCACATCCCGCGTAGTGTGCTTGACGGCGTATTTTCCGTTGATAACTAACGGTCTTTCGTTTAGCCAACAGACCATAATCTCAACCTCTTGAGAGACGGTAGGGGTCTCGTTCGCTCCGACTATCATATCGCCTCGGCTGATGTCAACATCGTCCTCAAGAGTTAGCGTGACAGACATAGGGGCGAAAGCCTCTTCCAGCGCCTCCCCGCCAAAATCTACAGAGCGGATTCGGGAGGTCTGCCCGGAAGGAAGAACCTTCACCTCATCGCCCGCTTGAAAATGCCCCCCCACAATCCTCCCCGCATAGCCGCGATAGTCGTGGTGTTCGTTAGATTGCGGACGAATCACGTACTGCACAGGAAACCTTGCATCCTCCAGATTGAGGTCGGTGCGGATAGGTATGCTCTCCAAAAGCGAGAGTAGCGTGGGCCCCGAATACCAGTCCATATTTTTGCTTGCATCCACCACATTGTCTCCAAGCAGGGCGCTGATGGGTATAAATCGGACATCTCGTATCTCTGTCTGAGCTGAAAACGCCTCGAAATCCTTGCGAATGCGCTCGAATACCTCTTGCTCAAAGCCCGCTAAATCCATCTTGTTCACGCAGACGACAACGTGGGGTATGCGAAGGAGGGAGGCGATAATGGCGTGACGGCAGGTCTGCTCTACCACGCCGTTTCGCGCATCCACGAGGATAATGGCGAGGTTGGCGGTGGAGGCTCCCGTTACCATGTTTCGGGTGTACTGGATGTGACCCGGGGTGTCGGCGATGATAAATTTGCGTTTGGGCGTGGCGAAATAGCGATAGGCGACATCGATGGTTATGCCCTGTTCGCGCTCGGCTCTCAGTCCGTCGGTCAGGTGAGCGAGATTGACATACTCTTCGCCACGCTTCTCCGAGGAGGCTTTGATAGCGTCGTACTGGTCGTCAAAAATGGACTTGCTATCGTATAGTAGCCGCCCGATGAGAGTGCTTTTTCCATCGTCTACGCTTCCCGCCGTTGTGAAGCGTAGGAGTTCCATATCCAAATAGCCCGCCGTCGAAAAACCTTCCACTAAAAATACCCCTCTTTTTTTCTGTCTTCCATCGCCGCTTCCGAGCGTTTGTCATCGGCGCGGGTTCCTCGTTCGGTAACTCGCGAAGCCGCGACCTCCTGAATAATCTCCTCCATGGTGCTGGCGGGAGAGAGAACGGCTCCTGTGCAGGTTATATCGCCAATGGTTCGGAATCTCACCTGCATCTCTTGCGTGGTCTCTGTGGGTTTCATAGGGATATAGTCCGATTTCGCTAAGAAAACGCCGTCCCTATTCAGTATCTCTCGCTGATGCGTAAAGTAGAGCGAAGGGAGTTCTACGCCCTCCTGATAGAGATACTGCCATACGTCCATCTCCGTCCAGTTGCTAATGGGAAAGACTCGGAAGTGTTCGCCAATATGTTTTTTGCCATTGAAGAGGTTCCAGAGTTCGGGGCGCTGATTCTTTGGATCCCACTGTCCAAAGTCGTCGCGATGGGAGAAGAAGCGCTCTTTAGCGCGGGCTTTCTCTTCGTCGCGCCGTCCTCCGCCAATAGCCGCATCTAGTTTTAGCTCCTCAATAGCGTCTAGCAGGGTAACGGTTTGAAGAACGTTACGACTCGCGTTAAAACCTCTCTCCTCCACCACTCGCCCTCTATCTATCGAGTCCTGCACGTAGCGGACAAGTAGATTCGCCCCGATACGCTCCACCCACCAGTCGCGGTAGGCGATAGTCTCAGGGAAGTTATGCCCTGTGTCTATGTGGAGGAGAGGGAAGGGGATTTTGGCGGGGGCGAACGCTTTACGCGCCAGATAGCTGAGGACAATAGAGTCCTTGCCGCCAGAGAAGAGAAGCGCAGGTCTCTCAAACTGCGCGGCGACTTCACGGAGAACATAGATAGATTCCGACTCTAGCTCTCTTAAATGGGTCAATGTGGGCGATTTTGTTAGTGTCACGGTTGCTTGGCTCGAATGTTGAGTATTTTTATCAGTTAAGTATACCCTATTTTGAAATGGAGTTTGCGGGTGTCCGTCTGCAAGTTTGTTTCTTAGCGTATCTTCTTGAGAGACCATCGCGTCGTCATGGAGAGCGTTTGACCGGGTTTGATAGTTGTGAGCGGGCTAAGAAGCTCCAACTCTACATAAGGAAGCGGGTCGGGGTTGGTGTATATTTCCAGTGAACAGCCGTCGTCAGGATAGGTTTTACCCGCGATACGCTTGGTAGAGACCTCGAACCGAATCGCGCCTTTGTCTGCGCTCAACCACCCCAAAGGCGAATCGCCTCCAATTTTCGCGCTCTTCACGCTGTCGCGGGTGAGTTGAATCTCATCGGTTAGAATCTGCATCTTCTCCTTCACAGGCGCGGAACCTTGAAACACGTAGTAGCCCTTTTTGAAACTTCCCTTCGTGTACAACGGCATCCGTAACCTATCCGGCGCGTTCACCTGAGTCACTTGCCACACCGCCCACTGCCCGGGTTTTTTATCGTGGTTGACGAGCGTGTTATCGAAGGTTACGCCCGTTCCTTGCGCCTCCAGCGTGATAGTGCGGACAAACGAGAGGTGATGCTTTGGGCTAACCTGTCCCTCAATTCGCAACTTTTTGTCGGCGGTTATCGTCACCTTTTGGGTTCCGCTATCCATCACGGGGTCGGGGGGCCAGCCCCATACTTTTTGAGGCGCTGGCCACAGTTTATCGCCGCCGTAGTTACTCCAGTCGGTAGGAGGGGGGGCAAAGGAGGTCGTTTTGCCCAACTGCTCCGGGTTCTCCCAAATCAGGTTGACATCCCCCACGTATCCATAGCGCATAACGCGCCCAATCTGCGGCACGTAGATAAGTTCGACAAGTCTATTCGCCAGCCGATAGGCTCCCGTCCAGCCCTGATAGTCTATCTTTTGAACAGAGACTTGCGCTGTCGCAGGTAACATCGTCGCCATCCCCAGAACCATTACGAACGCGAATCGCCATAGCATTTCTCAATCTCCTTACATCGTCGCGTCACTCTTTAGCAGTCGTTCCATCTCCTCCGCAACCTCTCGGCTTTTGCCATCGGCGCGGCGCTTCAAGGCGTGAATCACCTGAACCTGCTCCTCCTCAGAGCGGTTTTGGCTCAGTTTATACTTACCTTCTATGCGCGTCACCCGTATCTCTACCCCAACTATCGCTTTTAGCATACCTTCCAAATAGGCGGGAGGCAAATCGGGCTTCCACTCCTCTGGCTCGTCCGCCTCGAATCGCTTCACCATTCGCAAGACCGTCTCGCGTAGCCCGTCGCCCTCCACAAGTTGCGGCGTTCCGTAGGCGTGAACGGCGGTGTAGTCCCAAGTCGGTACGCTAGGATGTTGCGAATACCATCCCGGAGAGATATAAGCGTCTGCGCCCTGAAAGATAACTAACGCCTCGCCTGCGCCGAAATGCTTCCAGCGCGGATTCGCCCGTGCAAGGTGAGAGCGCAACACAATCGCGTCCTCCTCTTCATCAATCAAAAAAGGAAGATGCGTTGCAGTTAGCCCTGTGCCTGTTGCGCTAACGATAGACGCAAACGGGTGCGCGTTCAGAAATCGAACTAACTCGGTTCGCTCTTCCACACGGAATCGGGGCGGAATATACATAATATGACGGCTCCTCGCGCCTTTTGTAATGATGGACGCTTCAACGCGCCAAAAGAGACAGGTTTTTGTGAAACGGGCGGGGAAATCACCCTTCCACCGCCTCTTCGCCCCCCTCTGTCGTAGCCAACCTCTCTAAGCGTCGCTTGATTTTCGCTTCGTGTCCCTGCTCTGTCGGCTCGTAAAAAGGCGTTCCCGTCACGCCATCAGGTAGGTACTGTTGTTCGACGTAGTGGTTCGGGAAGTCGTGAGGGTAGAGGTAGTCGCGTCCTTTTTTGAGAACTTTCCCCGTGACGCTGTTTCCATCGCAGAGGTGCGGAGGGACAGGCTTCGCGCCATGGTTGCGAATCTCGTCCAACGCTTTGCCTATCGCGAGTGTTGCAGAGTGGCTTTTGGGGGCGGTAGCGAGATGAATGGTCGTCTGCGCGAGAATGAGACGCGCCTCCGGCATTCCTACCATCATCACCGCCTGCATGGTGGAGGTGGCGAG
>CAIJLM010000462.1 GCA_903821495.1 uncultured Chthonomonas sp.
ATGCCGCTTCGCCTATCAGACAGACCCTCCCAACTCAAATGAAACACACCCATATCAATTCACCGCTCTGTTATCGCACTAGCGGCAGTAAGATTCCTCTCCTTTGCGAAGGAGAGGCTAGGTGAGGTTAAGTGTAGGTTTGGAACCGCTAGGAGGAGTTTCTAAAAAACATATCGAATATAGCGGCAATCCACTTTTAAGAGAGAACCGTTATGCGCCGAAACCTTTTTTCGTTACTCGCCTTGGTAGTCACGCTCTGCCCCGCCGTCTGCGCCTTCGCGCAAGAGGACGACAACGCCCCTAAGTCTCACCGCTTCTTGTATATGCAGTACTCCCCCGGCAACCGCATCGTGGAGCTGTCGGAGGCGGGTAAAGTCCTATGGGAACATCCCGTCCCAGGTCTCGCCGTTATGTTTGAAAAGATGAAAAACGGACACGTCATGTACGCCTACGGAGGAACCCCCACGGGCGTGCAGGAGGTGGACAGGGAGCATAAGGTCGTGTGGAACTACACGGCTAAGTGCGAACAGGTATTGGGCTTTAGCCGCCTGCCAAACGGAAACGTTCTTGTAGGCGAGCAGGGACCCTGCCAAGCCGTGGAGGTGAACCGAAAAGGGGAAGAGGTGCGTACTACCCCCCTCACTACCAACGAAAAACCCGCTCACCGCCAACTCCGCAGTATCCACAAACTGAAAAACGGGAACTTACTCGCTTGCCACGAAGCCGACGCGACGGTTCGCGAAGTCACCCCCGAAGGCAAAGTTGTGTGGGAGTATCCGGGCGTGCCGAACGTTTTCGAGGCGATACGCCTCAAGAACGGGAACACGCTCATCGGGTGCGGTACGCAAGCGCGTGTTATCGAGGTGACTAAGAAGGGCGAAATCGTCTGGGAGTTTGGCGCGAAAGACGCGCCCGAACTAGGGCTGACCTGGATTACAGGTATTCAGATACTGAAAAACGGGAATCTGGTCGTAGCGAACTTCCTGCGTGGCAACGAAGGGCATGGCGCTCACGCCTTCGAGGTGACTCGCGATAAGCGGGTCGTCTGGACGTTTGCAGACCACAAACTCTCGACTCTGGTAACGATGGCGAAATATCTTGATGAGTAAGGCATTCCAGAGGCTAAGAGGTCTGCGAGAGATTGGGGTGCTAGTCGCGCTTCTTGTTCTGATGACGGCTCTCTCTCTCACAACGACCTCATTCCTTACCCCTCTGAACCTGCTACAGGTGGCGCGGCAAGCCTCCTACTATGGGATAATGGAGGTGGGGATGGTCTGGGTCATCTCGATGGGCGATATTGACCTCTCGGTAGGCTCTATCCTCACGCTGACCAATGTTGTTGCGGCGATGGCGTTACGCGGGAACCTGCCCGTTCCTCTCGCCCTCGCTATCGGGCTGTTCACGGGGGCGTTATGCGGCTTTTTGAACGGCGTTCTCGCGGTGTGGCTCCGTATTCCCATGATTATCGTCACGTTGGGCACTCTGAGCGTCTATCGGGGCATCGCGCTCATGCTGTGTAGCGCCGCTCCTATCAGCCAGTTCTCAAAGAACAATCTGTTCTTCACGGTGGGAGGCGGCGAGATACTAACCGTCCCCGCAAGCGTGTGGGTTATGCTCTTCGCCGGAATAGCGGGGTGGTGGACTCTCACGCGCTCTATCGCTGGACGCAGTACGGAGGCTATCGGCGGAAATCCTGTCGCCTCCTACCTCGCGGGCATTCCGCTAGACCGTTACCGTATCGGCGTTATGACCCTGAACGGCGCTATCGCAGCGCTTGCGGGGATTATCGCGCTCGCCTTTCTACAATCGGCGGACCCCAGCACGGGACCCGGCTTTGAACTCTGGGTTATCGCCTCTGTGATTATCGGAGGGACGGCTTTGAGCGGGGGGCAAGGCTCGGTTCCGGGCGCGATACTGGGGGCGCTCATTATCGCCGTGATTCGTAACGGGCTGGTTCTGCTCGGCGCATCCACTTATGCGGGAACCGCCGTTACAGGCGGTGTCATCATTCTCGCTGTCGCTATCGATTCGCTTGTGAAACGCCGCGCATCGCGGCGCAAATAGACATCTCAAAAACTCTTTCATCGAGGAAGGCTACCTATAATGAAACGTCTCGCTAAAGCCCTTGTTCTTTTGCCTCTGCTACTCGCGGTCTCTTGCCAAAAGAAGGACAACGCCGCAACCCCGCCAACGCCGGGAGGAGCGTCCCCCTCCGCTACCCCCAAACTGAAAATTGGGTACGTTTTGCACGGTCTCAACGACTTCACGCAGGTTATTAAGCGGGGAGCGGAGGATGCAGGCAGAGATTTAGGGGTTGAGGTTGAGGTCGTTGGTCCCTCCAGTTTCGAGGCGACGGAGGCTATCGGTATGTTTGAGGGAATGATACAGAAAAAAGTAGATGGGCTTGCAGTGATTCCTATGCCCGGAGAGGTGTGGGTGAAGCCGATTAAAGAGGCGGCGGATGCGAAAATCCCCGTCGTCACCGCGAACATCACCAGCGAAGGCTCCGTCGCAGAGACGTGGGTCGGGCAGGACGAATATCAGAGCGGAGTTATTCTCGCGCAGGAGTTACGTAGACTCCTCGAAGCGGATGGCAAGAAGAGCGGCAAAATCCTCGCGGGGGTGTGCAAGCCGGGAATAGCCGTGCTGGACGAGCGTTATAAGGGCTTCAAAAAGGGGATGGAGGGCGCGGCGTATCAGGTGACAGACCCGAAAGATGTGGGAACCGAGAACACCGCCAACTACGCCGCATGGGAGAATCAGGCGACGGCGAACCCCGATATGGTCGCGGCGGCGGGCTTCTGCTCTATGGACGTTCCTAACCTATCAAAATTGAAAGCGCGCTCTAGCGGCAAGTGGCTTGTAGCCGGCTACGACCTAAATCAGGAGACGCTCGACGCTCTGAAAGCTGGAACCGCGCAGGTAAGCCTAGGGCAACACCCCTATCTACAGGGCTACCTCCCCGTTCTTGCGCTCGTGCGCCATCTGCGCGACAAACAGCCCTTGCCCAAAGGCTGGGTGAACGTCGGCACGGAGATTGTGGATAAGGCGAACGTGGACAAGGTATACCCCCGCGAAACGAAACACGATGAGGAGACAAAGTGGTACGCCGACCACGTAAAGAAAAACTTCGCCGACCTTGGGACGCTAGCGAAACCCCTACCCAAAATGCACCCGTAAGCGCTCTTTGCGGTAAGAGTTCACTCTTTTGGGAATGAACCGCGAAATGGGGATGCGAAATGCGATTCTAACGCGAAAAGGCGCGAAAAGAGGCACATTGCAAACCACCCCAGAAGAACGCGCCAAACTTCCTAATCTCAAACCACCATCCGTGCATTCACCCCTTCTCCCAGAATTGGGAGAAGGGGCAGGGG
>CAIJLM010000463.1 GCA_903821495.1 uncultured Chthonomonas sp.
CCCCGCGGATGCTCCGAGCAAAGGCGGATGGTTACTCTGTGAGCGCGTTGAACGAGGGGCATAGTAACTGGACGACGGCAGACCTACTGGGTATCGCCGCTGACCGCCTACAGAAGAGCGCTCCAAACATCGTGATACTCTACGCAGGGGTGAACGACAAGGAGCATAGCCTAACCAGCGCTACCACGCAGAGCAATATCCAAGCCATAATAGATACCGCCCTGAGCAAGGGCGCATCCTATATTCTGATAGTGAACACAAACTACCTGAACTACTCTTCAAGGGGCGATAATGCGCTGAAGGGAACATACTACAGCAACAATCAGACGCTTAGGACGTTCCAACTGGCGGCGGCGAACTACGGCATTATAAAATATGGAGCCTCGAAGGTAGGCTATTGCGACCTGTTCGCCTATCAGAAGAGCCTTATTCTGGCGGGGACATGGACGCAAGGGCGTTGGCAAGATTCGCAAGTCGCCGACCTGAATCTGCACATGAACCCTGCCGCTCAGAAAGCGACGAGCGTGTTAGTTTGGAACACTCTCAAGGGTGTTGCAGGGCTTTTAGCCCCCTATAAGAGACCATAGAGGCGCGTTAAGGAGAGATAATCATGCTTTCGAGCGTTGTGGATAGACATAGAGGTTGGCTGTTGTTGGTTTTATTAGGAGTAGCGGCGGGGCTTTTTGGCTGTGGCTCTGGCGGTGGCGGCTCCAATGGCGGTGGCGGGGGCGGTAACGCAACTCTGCACGGACTGATTCTGCTTGCCTCCACCAGCGCCCCAGCCCCAACATCTACTTTTGTGGATATTGGCGGCGTGACAGGGAGCGCGCGCGACAGCGACGGGCAGTTTAACCTGACGGGGATTTCCGCAAGCGCCACGCTTCTCACCATTCGGAATGTGAACGGCTCTGGCGTAGAGCAGTTTCGGCGCACCCTAAACGTCCAACTCGTCGCAGGGCAGACCAACGACCTTGGGGTTGTCTATATTAGCGACCAGGGGTACACGGCGAATATCAGCGGGCGTATCGTAACGCAGGTGAATAGCGTCGCTCAAGCGGTTGCGGGCGCGAAAATCACCCTCTCCGGCGTAAAAGCGATAAGCGGGGTAGATGGAACCTTCACGATGACGGGGCTTCCTGTGGGGTTGGGGAGCCTGCCGGGGGCGTTGCTTGGGAGCGTTACGGCGACGGGTTTTGAGGTTAAGCCGATAGTTTCGGAGACGCTAGGTCCCCCGCTCATTACCGGAAGCAACCCGATACCGGATATTATCATCTCCACGCCTGTCGGTAGCACCCCCCCTCCGCCCTACACGGTTACGGGGAGAGTGACTGTGCAGGGAGTAGCGCAAGCGGGTGTCGCCGTAGACCTCAAGGCGGGCGCTACCGACCTCGGCTCTGTTATGACGGATAGCGGCGGGAACTACTTCTTTTGGGTTGTACCCGCTACCTACACCATAACCGCCTCGAAGTCGGGCTTCGCCAGTAAGCAGACATCGGTGACGCTGAACCGCACCGATACTCCTGTGACCGCCGCTTCGATGAACCTTGTTCCCTAAAGGGTAAAAGCGCGTAAGAGACCCCTCTCTGAAAACAGAGAGGGGTCTCTTTTTGCGTGTGTTAAGGGTTCATAAAAGTACGTTTCCCTACAAAAAAGTCGGGATGTAGCGGGTCTTTCCCCCCTGTTATGGTAAGCGAGCCGCTCGCCTCAAAGCCTCTCATAAACGCGCTAAGG
>CAIJLM010000464.1 GCA_903821495.1 uncultured Chthonomonas sp.
ATAGAGGTTGTGGGTTCATGGGTTCCTCGCAAGTTTTGTTTTGTCACTTAACTTTACGAGAAAACCGAACCCACATTCTCATTTTTATACTTTTTCACCGGATATTGTTGTCCTACCCAAAAGAGTGAACTCTTACCAAAACATTTGCTTTTTGGGCGGTTAGCATGACATAATAGACGGGTATCCCCGCAAAACACAGTTTGTCGCTACACAATGGAAGGTCGTCGCTAACGGATGAAACGTTCTCCTCTGGTTATACTGTTCTTTACTCTCTTTATTGATATGCTAGGATTCGGCTTAATACTCCCTTTGATTCCGGTCTACGTTCGGCACTACGGCGGGGTTGCATGGGTGGGCGGGTTTCTAATGGCGAGTTTCTCGGTAACACAGTTTATCTTTTCGCCGATATGGGGGCGCGCCTCTGATAAGTACGGGCGGCGACCTATTATTTTGATAAGCCTTGTGGGTTCCGCTCTCTCCTATCTCTCCTTCGGCTTGGCGCATAACCTTACGACGCTCTTTATTGCGCGTATCGCTTGCGGTATTCTCACCTCGGCGAGTCTGCCCACCGCGCAAGCCTACATCGCCGATGTCACTACGCCCGATAAGAGGTCGGGAGGCATGGCGGTGCTTGGCGCGGCGTTTGGGTTGGGCTTCGCGTTTGGTCCTATGATAGGCGGCTATTTCAGCAAGTTCGCTCTATTCGGACTACCGTCGCTCGCCACTCCTGCAATTGTCGCCTCTACTATGGCGCTTCTCAACTTTATTGCGGCGTGCTTCCTTCTACCGGAAAGCCTTACCGACCACGACAAAGCGAGCAGTAGCGGAAAAAAGATGCTCGATGTCTTTACAGACGTACATCGCGCCCTGCGAAATCCGCGCATAAACAAGCCCATTATGGTTTTCACGTTCCTGACATTCGCGTTTGCGGCGGTAGAGTCGTCGTTCTCATGGCTCGTTCTCATCCGGTTTCATAACGTGATAGAGCGACACGCCATAGAGAACTTCACCCGCGCTTTCCCCTCCGAAATCTGGGTCAACGCCGCCGCCAAAGTGCAACAAGATTTTCTTGAGAAGGCGCAGGCGAGCGCGAGCGCCAATATCTTTATTGTGGTAGGAATCACAATACTACTGACTCAAGGCGCGGTTATGGGCGGGTTGGCGCGGCGCATCGGCGAAAACCGCCTAGTCCAATTTGGGCTAGGGCTACTCGTCTTCGCAATGGTAGGCATTGCAGTTGCGCCATCGCTCAATGCTATTCTCATATTGAGCGCGTGTATCGCTATTGGTAGCGGTGTGTCGAACCCCTCTTTAAGCGCCCTCATCATGCAGTCGGCGAAACACGAGGACAGAGGGCTTATCAGCGGAGCGCAACAGGGCTTGAGCAGTCTCGCCCGTATCTTCGCGCCGCCCATTAACAACACGCTAGTAGGAATAAACACGGCGTACCCGTTTATCAGCTCCGCCGTTCTTATGACCATAAGCCTCTTCTTGAGCCTCGGACTACGCGCAATACCGCATAACACAAGCGACCCTGACGACACGATTTCGATGGCGCATTAGACTGGAATAGGAGCCTGCTCGTGAAGCCAATTCGCCGACTTTTTCGGCTCATTCTTCTTCTTATAGCGGCATTTATAACGCCCCTTTCCGTTAAGAGCGAGGCGCAGAACACTCCAACATCGTACACGCGCCGAACTATTTCCGCTATCAAAATATCTACGCCGCCAACCATTGATGGCGACCTCTCCGACACAGTTTGGAAGACCGCGCCGAAGGCGGAGACATTCACGGATATTCAAAACGGGGGAGTTGTTGGCGACCAGACTACCGCCTACCTTGTCTACGATGATAAGTTCCTCTATGTCGCATTCTACTGTAAAGACAGCAAACCCGAACAGATAGTCGCCCGTGAAACGGTTCAAGACCAGAAGTACGCCAATGAAGCGAACGATTTAAGCCCGAATCAGACCAAACTGGATAGCGAAGACAGTATCGAGTTCGTGATTGACCCCTTTGAGGCGCACAGAGCGCAGGACATGACTCGCTTCTCACTAAACGCCATCGGGACGCGCTCTGCAAGGCTGGGCGGAGGACGTGGCGGCAAGGTGGAGTGGAAGGGGGATTGGGAGGGAGCGGTTAAGCGGCTTCCTAACGGCTGGTCGGCGGAACTACGGATTCCTTGGGCTATTCTAAACTACCCGCAGAGTAAAGCGCCCGTCAGCATGGGGCTGAACTTTCAGCGCTTCCAACTCCGCACGCACCTACTCAGTGTCTGGAGTAACATCGGCGTACAGAACTTCTACGACCTTGAGGGGCGCTGGACGGACGTGCAGATACCGCAATCCGAGTTTCGCTCCAAACTCTCCGTTCTACCCTACCTACTGTCGGGGATACGAGGGCGCGGTCAGTCGCTCCAAACAGGGCTAGACGCACGCTATACCATCACGCCGGAACTCACAGCGGTAGGCTCTGTGAATCCTGACTTCGCGACAGTGGAATCGGCGATACAGTCTGTTCAGTTTACGCATACCGAGCAGTTTTTGCAAGAGCGACGCCCCTTCTTTTTGGAAGGAAGAGACTACTTCGCGCCGACAATGAGAATTAACGACATCGGCTCGTTTTTCTATCCGAATCGCATCGCTACCTTTGATGTTGGCGAGAAGATATACGGCAAACTCTCGCCCGCCGATACGCTTGGTCTCCTACATACGACGGATTGGGGACACAGAACGGACATCGTGGCGCGGTATCAGCATGAGATTTCGCCTACCGCGCAATCGGGCTTGACGCTCCTACACAAGAGCGCGCTGGGCGATAACAGTACAGTAGGTCTTTTCGACCACCATGCGCGGTGGGGTAAAACCGGTTTCGAGACGTGGTGGGCGTTAACATCGGGGGATGGAGCGGGGGGTAGCGCAAAGGCGTTTAGCGTAACCTACGAGGATAAACTGCTTTCGGGCGCGATACAGTACTTTGACCTCGCGGATAGTTTTCGTGTAGCGGACGGCTACTTTCCATTCAACCAGTTCAAGGGGTTCGTGGTAGCCGCGAACTGGGGCGCGGAGTGGCGCGAAGGGTTCTGGCGTAGTTTTCAGGTCTCCGCGCTTCCTCTCTTTTGGAAGCATAACGACGGTAGCCCTTTCTTAGAGGGTCCGCAGATGACGCTCAACTTCGACACGCGAAGCGACTGGCGACTCGAAATGGACTTGACGAATACGAAGTTTGAGGGACAGCGCGACGCGAATGTCGGCTTCGAGATTCATAGCGGAGTCAGTAACCGTTTCCGCCACTACGGTCTGCGCGTTCAACTCGGAACAGTAGGCGACCATCAATCTACTGTACTGGGGCCCATCATCAGCACGCGCCTGTTTCGGAAACTGGATGTCTCTTACGGAGGAGTTATTGAGAACCGACTTGGCTTGGCGCAACAGCATATCGTCAGCCTGAACTACGAAATTTCGCCCGTGCGCTCCTTTGGCGGGCGCGTCGTCGTGCAGAACTCGGAAACCAACGCCTACCTCTTCTATCGCCATTCGGGGGCGAAAGGAGTAGAGACTTATGTGATTTTTGGCGACCCGAACGCCCTCCGCACAGTCAACAGTTTGCAGATAAAATTTGTGTTTGCGCTTTAACGGCTTCGCCGAATAGGGAGTTTAGGGAGACACATGGAGAATACTACACCCGTTAAGTACCCCTGGGACCAGGATGGATACTACCAAGAGTATCATAATCGTATGCGGATGATAGCGCTCTACGCCGCGCAGTTTCACTCCGACCCTGTGCTGGATTTGGGGTGCGGACATGGTAAAATGCGCGACCTGCTACCCGAAGGCGTACGCTATTTCGGTTGTGACGGACACTGGGACAAGCCGCCCTACGAAGACGCGCCCTACGAAAACTGGCTCTTTGAAACAACTAACCCTGCGCTTCCCTTTGGCAAAACGGAGTTTGGCGCGATAGTCTGTTCAGGGCTTATCGAGTATATTGAAGACCAAGCCGCGCTCTTTATGGCGATTTATGACCGCCTCAATCCGGGGGGATACTTCCTCTGCTCCGCCATCAATCCGAACTTTTTGCCGTTTCTGTTGGGGCGTTACCACCTACCCAAAGGGAAGTGGCATCCGGCATGGCGGCATCTACGCCCCTATCGCGCCATCCTAAACGATATACAGCGCGCGGGGTTTGAACTGCGCTCCTACGCATGGGTTCCTGAAAAGACAAGGTCGGAAGAGATGGCGAAGCAGGCGGTAGCCGATACTCGAAACCTCAATAAAAACTTACCCTCCTTTCGGAACTTCCACGAAACGCAGATACTTTTCGTGGCGCAAAAACCC
>CAIJLM010000465.1 GCA_903821495.1 uncultured Chthonomonas sp.
CCTTAGCCGACTATAGCCAGAACACCTTGTGACCCTCGCAGGTCAACAACTTTTCGAGCGGATAGCGCGCACTCCCGCCGACTCGGAAGGGGAGATAGATAAGGCGCGTCTGTACCATGCGATGGAGGCGGAGGAGGAGAATCCGAACGAAGAGGAAGACCCCTTCGCCAACGACCGCGAACTTTTGGAGAGGTACGGACTTTCGGAAAATACGCCTCTAAAATTATCTCCCTATGTTCGAGAATTTTTGGAGGAATCTTCTTCGATAGTATCGAATGAACCTTTAACAGAAGCATCCGTGCATGATTGTATTCGCCGTATTCGGAAATACAACGAAGACAAACAAAAACAAGAACTCGCGCAACTGCTACAGCGTACCGATACCACCGCAGAGGAACGCGCTCACTATCTGCGGCAATATCATCAGAAAGTACGTGAACTCAGAGGCTCGCCGACCTCTGTAGAGACAGAGTGACCTCTGAATTGCGCCCTGCGACGGGCGTGATGGCAGTAAAGGAGAAAGACCAGCGTGGAAAGTATCAACGTCATACCGCAGGGGCAGGGCGAACCTATCGAGATTCGCCGACTGATTGACCAGGGCAAAGACCGAGGCTATCTCACCTACGACGAGATAAATGACGGCATGGGGCAAGATGGCTCCGAAGCGGCTCCTTCGGACGACTTGCTGGAGATTTTCGCTCACGAGGGCATTGAAGTCATTCATCAGAGGACTACGCCTAAAGAGTTCCCGATTCCTATTGCACTGGATGACCTGCCCGCGACCTCTGTGATAAAAGAGCATTCCTTCCGTTCAGAGGAGGAGTTTATCGCGGTGGATGGCTTGCCTCTGGACGATTCTGTGCGGATGTGGTTGCGCGAAATTGGCAAAATCCCCCTCCTTACGCTTGAGCAAGAGGTATACCTCGCCAAGTGCGTCGAGCGCGAGTTTGAAGAGCCGCGCAAAGCGAAACGCGCTAAAGACACCCTCACCAGAGCGAACCTGCGCCTCGTCGTCTCCATTGCGAAACGCTATAGCGGACGCGGTATGTCGTTCCCCGACCTGATTCAAGAGGGCAACATCGGGCTGATACGCGCCGTAGAGAAGTTCGACTACCGTAAAGGTTACAAGTTTAGCACCTATGCGACGTGGTGGATTCGTCAAGCCATCACCCGCGCCATCGCCGACCAAGGGCGCACCATCCGAATCCCCGTCCACATGGTTGAAACCATTAACCGCCTCATCAAAACCTCCTCGCAACTCCTCCAACAGAACGGGCGCGAACCCACCCTCGACGAACTCGCCTGCACCCTTCAGATACCTGTAGAGCGCGTCGCGGAGATTCTGCGCGTAGCGCCCGAACCTCTCTCCCTCGAAACCCCCATCGGCGAGGAGGAAGACAGCCATCTTTGCGACTTCTTGGAAGACCGCGCCGCCCTCTCCCCTGCGGAAGCCGCCTCCCATCGCCTCCTGCGCGAACGTATAGAGAGCGCCCTCGACCACCTCACCCACCGAGAGCGCGAAGTGCTGATGATGCGCTTCGGGCTGGAGGACGGTTGCCAGAAGACGCTGGAAGAGGTGGGGCGACACTTCCGCGTCACTCGCGAACGGATACGGCAAATCGAAGCGAAGGCGCTCAAGAAACTCCGTAGCCCCCGCTGTAGCCACCAACTTCGCGCCTGCCTTGAGTGGCAGTAGCCCCGTAACGCCATGAAAATCCAACATTTCCGAATCAAGAACTTCCGTTGCTTTGAGGACGAGGAGTGGGACTTCGCGCCTCAAGTCAACCTCATTGTGGGGGATAACGGGGCGGGGAAGTCGGCGTTGCTGGATGCTTTGGCTTTTGGGTTAGGGGTTTTTCTCTTCTACAAGGCAGGACTTCCCTATATATTTGATGTCAAAAACACCCGCATTGTATCTCACCCAGGCTCTTTTGAAGTCACGCCTATAGAGCCTCTCAAAGTAGAGGTTAGGTCACGTATTAAAGAGCGTCCAACCATCTGGGAGCGTGACAAAGGTGGTATTACTATTCCTGCGATGAATGAGTACTACTCAGGGCAAACCAGCCTGCAAGTTATAGAGGGGCTACAAGCTCTTGATGCAGACTTGCCCTTAATCGCCTACTACGGTTCTAGACGCAATTGCGATAGGGAGAGCGCCAATTCACAATTTTCCCGCCTTTCCGCCTACGATAACTGCCTAAATCCTAGCATTAGCCAATTCGAGTTTTTAGAGTGGTATCGGCGTATTGAGTTCGCCTCCTTGCAACGTGAACGTCCTTCTGGCATACTGGAAGGCGTAAGGATGGTGATTCAAGAGACGATTCGCGAGGTAGAGAAAATCTCTTTCGACGCTCTTGAAAACCAACTCTATATAGAATTTTCAGATAAACGCTTGCCGTTAAGCCACCTCAGCGATGGCTACCGCAATATGCTGACAATGGTGATGGACATCGCCTACCGCGCCAGCGTACTGAACCCGCACCTCGAAGACTTCTCCAAAACCGAAGGCGTAGTTCTCATTGACGAGATAGACCTGCACCTCCACCCTAAGTGGCAACGCGAGGCGATAGGCGGGCTTGTCCGCACGTTTCCCAACCTCCAGTTCTTCCTAACAACCCACTCCCCGTTCATCATTCAGTCGTTGGAAGCGAGCGAATCCGCCAAACTAATCAACCTCTCGGAACCGGAAAACACGGAGTACCGCCGCCTTAGCATTGAGGACATAGCGGAGGAGACTCAGGGGGTGGAACACGTTTCGCGTAGCGCAAAATATCGTGAGATGGAGGATGTTGCGGCGGAGTACTATAGGCTATTGCAGGAAAGCAAAGGCAAGTCTAGCGCAGAAATCGAAGTCATCAGGAAACGGTTGGATGAGTTATCGGAGCCATACAGTTACGACCCCGCCTACTCTGCACTTCTCAAACTAGAGCGCGTAGCGTCAGGGGTTGATGATGCGCCCCATAGATAAAGGTCAAGATAGGCGCTTGAGAGATTTGAGCGAGGCGCGTCGCCTCCTCAGCGCTCAAGTTGGAGAGTACTGCGCCTACTGTGAAATTCGTTTAGGCTCTTTGGAAATAGAGCATATACAACCTCAATCCACGCACCCCGAACTTGTAACAGACTGGTCTAATCTCTTATTAGCTTGCGGGTACTGCAACAAATTTAAGTCAAACAAGCCCTCTGATAACTGCTATTTCCCCCATACGCACAATACGGCTTTGGCGTTCGCCTATATAGCCTCGCTACCCCCTGCGCCTTCCGATAATTTGACTGATACCCAGAGAATTATGGCGCAAAACACGATAGATTTGGCGGGGTTAAGCAGAACCAGCGGGCAACATCAGAGCAGAAGAGAAGGCGCGTATGGACACGCCAGGCGTGCGTTTATGCGTCTTCAACAACAGCCTGACAACGATTTGCTGAAAGAGGCTACCGTTGACACGGCGACCTCGACAGGCTTCTTCTCGATTTGGCTGACGGTCTTTCAAGACAACCCGGAACTATGCGTTCGCCTCATTCAAGCCTTCAAAGGAACCGCCCGCGACTGCTTTGACGCACAGGGAAAGCCCGCCGATTCGCGAACTCGCCCCTTACTATAACCCCACCTCGCCCTTAAACGGCGCCTGTCCGCCTCTACTTCCCTCTTAGCAACCGCTTGAGGTTCTGAACCATCGCCGCCCCCATCTGAGACCCCACGGAGACGCGAGACTCGTACTCGTAGATTTTCAGCCCAAAGTCCTCCTCCGCGAGAATATAGCCCAACTCGTCGCAGGTAAGCCCCAGCAGAAACTTGTGCTGTCCGGTCATATTACGCTTCAGCATAAAGCCGATGTTGGGCAACGCCTCGCCGGGCAGCGTCAGGAACTCCGCAGAGCCTATCGTTATGCGGTTCACCTCCGTCTCGACGTTCCCCTCTTTGGTAAGCAGGTTGGGAAACACTTTGATTTTGATGAGCATTTTGAACATAGCGTTCTCCATCAGAACCTGAAACACTTGGCGCTGTGTTTTAATGGGCGCGTCCCGTACAATCTCGGCGGACTGAATGATTTCGAGGGCGCGATTGCCAAGACTGGTTCCGATACGCTCCGCCTCGTGGAAGTTCTCGCCTTTCGGTAGAGTCTCCTCATTGAAGAGCGCCGTCACCATGCCGCCCTGCGCCCCATTCAGGTACAGGCAGGTAGCGTTCGTTTTCGACTCTACCACGCTGTAGAGCCAGTTCGGGAAGTCGGAGCTTATGGCGTGGCAGTCCAGAACTTCGGGGTGGCACGCGAAGTTCACGAGGGTGGCGATAACCCTATCTCCCGTAGGCGATACAAGTTGCATCACCCCTAGTTCGGTGTCCAGCACCTCTGGAATGCGAGAGTTTTTGGAGACTTTGGGAACCTGAGCGGTATTGGCGAGTTTAAGGGCGGCGGGTTCGAGTTTCGCGCTCGTCGCATCCACTAGCGCCACGATACGATTTTGAGTCTCCTCCCACCACGCCCTGTCTACGCCGCTCGTCTGGAAATCGGGACCCCACTGTCCCAGCGTGTCAGGACCCGAATGCGTGTGCGTCGCCGC
>CAIJLM010000466.1 GCA_903821495.1 uncultured Chthonomonas sp.
CATAAAACTCATTTTCCTTTTTCATAGCTGTTTTCTCAAATAGATTTCATAGAGGCGACACCGGAAGGACGCTTCAAGAGGAGTTTCGCCTTGTAGAACTCCTGCGCTGGACAGTCGGTAGAAACTAGCCTCGTCAACGAGAGCGCCCTTTTGCAGAAGTATATGAACCGTAGCCTGTAGAGCGGGGTCTTTGGAAATCGCGTAGGCGAGTCGTTGCAGGTGGTCGCGGTAGCAACTATGCGGAAGTGAAGCCTGTTTCTCAAACTGGGCGAAACTCCAGTTTTGCAGAACCATCTCTTGCAGACCGCGCCGAACAAGGTAGGGGCTCCTCCCGACAAAATCGCAGAACTGTCGAAGTTCGCCATCTGTTTTTAGAGGATGCCCGTAGCGTGCGTTCATCTCCTCAGCTTCTGATAACTGGAAATCGTTCATGCTGAGTCGAACGCCGATATTGAAGGGCGATTGATTGAGATCGGAGATGAACATAAAGGCTTCCGTCGCATAGGAGATAGCTAGCGTCAAACGTTTCCATGGGCAATTCGGGTCTAAGGCGCGTTCGTTGTGCCATGCCCGAAAGAGAGCGAATACCTGATTGCTGAAGGAGCAAGGGAACAGCTTGTCCACTTCGTCCATTCCCCAGACTAACGGGCTATCCGACGCCATGAGTGTCGCATCGCGCATATAAGCGTCGAAGTTGTCGTTGGCTCCTCGGTTCGCTTTCCATGTAAGGGAAGGCGGCGGCGCATTCAGCTGAGTGGCGAGGTTTTCCGCAAGTCGTATGTAAAAAGACTCCACGCTCTCCCAGGCATCCATATCAAGGCGCTGAAAATCGGTGAAGGCGACGCGAAAGCCGCGTTGACGCTCCTGTTGAAGACTCCGAGCGAGAAGCGAGGTTTTGCCCGTTTGGCGGGGCCCCTTGATAAGAACGACGCTTGCGTGCTTGGCGATGGCGGCATGAAACATCTTATCTACAGGGCGTTCAATATAGAAGGGAGAGTCTAGAGGAACCGCGCCTCCGACGGTCTCCGCGATGCACTCCGCAACCCCCGTCTCTAGCGCGGGAAGGCGCTGGTCTTGTTCGATTTCACGATACCATTGCGTCATCTCGACAGGAGGCGATAGTTGGTGTTTTTGATGCAAGTGATCTCGATAGCGTAAGTAAACTTCCTTCGCTAAGAGATACTCCTTCGCTCCCATGAGCGATTGCATATAGATCTTCCAGAGCGCCATCTCGTTCGGCTTCAGGTTGAGCGCTCGCTTGAAGTAGTTGGAGGCGCCATCAAACTGTTCGCGTTGGAGATGGATGCCGCCGAGGCGCTTGAGGGCGTGCAAGCACCTCTCTTTTTGTCGCTCTCGCTCCTCCTTTATCCAGGGAGCTTCCCAACTGGAAAGAAGATGCCCTCGGTAGCGTAGAACCGCCTTCTGGAGTCCTTCCTCCGTCTGTTCGGCGAGATGCGCCTCAAATTGCAAAACGTCCACTTCCATGTCATGGAGTGCGAAACGAATCACGTTTCGTTCCGTCTCCAATCGGTGACGCTCCTCGCCAAGCAAACTTCTCAGGTGAGAGACGCTCTGCCTCAGGCTATCCAAACTGCAAGTTTCGGGCCAAAGGCGTTGCGCGACAACAGCGTTCTCTATCGCCTGCCCGCGTTGCAGGGCGAGAAGAGCCAACAATTTATCCGACTCGCGGCGATGACGGCTCTCCAGAGGAGCGCTATTGAGAGTGGTTTCAAAGGCGCCGAAAAGAAGTAAGATGAGCATGAGTTCCACCTGATTTCAGAGCGCGTAGAAATTGTCTTTCGGTGCGTCATTAGCGAGGGGTATCCAACAGATTGCCAGCGCTGCAATGTCCATTGCTGATAGTTTATTGTAGCCCCAAAAACCGAATTTGAATAGGCTGTCACGCATCGGTCACATATCCGTTCGTCTGCGAAAGATATAATGGAACCGTATTTACTCGTGCGCGATACAATATAGAGCGAGGAGGGTTGCATTAATGGATAATTTAGCGCGTTCGGAAGTAAGCCACCTCGTCTGCGCGGTCTTTTCCGTTATGGGACGAAGGCTGGTAGGCGAGAGCGTTCTTCTCAGTCAAGAACTTGCCATCGAGGCGCAGGAGCGCGTTCATCTTTTTAAGTACTTGAACGCTCGTCTGCAAAAGCAGGGCTATACGCTAGTTTACACCTCTGCGAACGATTTCTGCAAGCCCTCCCTCCAGAAAGTCGGAGACATCGTCGACATCGTCTATTCAGACTTGCAACGTCAGCAGACGGAGACGAGTGTCGCGCCGGAACGTTTTGAGATGTCCGTCACGCCGGAGATGAGCGAGGACTATTGGCGCGGATACCGCGCCGCCGTTCAAGGGTTCTTGAGCAGTATTACCGATATCGCCCTAGTTCACCTTGTACAAGGGTATCGAGAGGACTTAGCCAACTCTAAAACCCTCGACTTAAGCGCATTGAACACTCTCTACCCTTACCAACCCTAAGAAGTTCGCTGCCTCTCGCTCTAATCCATGAAGAGCGGGTGTCAGACTCACCAAATCCACTAACCATTAGGAGGAAACATGACAGACGCAGAGTTTGAACAAGCCAAGCAAGCCGTTATCGTCGCGCATCGCGCCTTTCTGGAAGCCGTCAAGGCGGACTTTGATTCGGCTCTCGCCGCAGAAGCGAATCCTCAAGCGACCTTGCAGGTCTATAAAGAGCGCGCCGCAACCGTAATGTCGTTAATAACATGTCAGGATGCCTGCTATCACACCTATGGCGAATGCAAGTTCCACGGAACTCCTATAGGGACCTGCCAGGCGGCGTTAAACAACTGCCTCGATAACTGCTAGATAGTATCGCTCTTTTCAATCGCCCCTTAAACCGCTTGCGAGCGTGTACGCTACCAAGTACGGTGAAGGAGCGCATTTCATTCACAATAGTCATGGTATCTTGCTGAATAGAGCAGGAAACCATGGCTACTGTGCGCCTGTTTTCACTACCCTACATATTTATTTCTTTCTATCTTTGTCGGGGCGGCAATCCCGCCAAAATCGCTAAAAGGACTTCGCTTTTAAGTAATGGCTTTGCGATTTGGGGATGAAGCGTCAAAGAGTGACCTACCTTGCTGGCACTCTGGGTGCTTCATACAAGTGGTTACACGTCGCAGACCTTGTAGGCTTGTTCAAGCGCGGCAAGCGCGTCGCCTTTTGGAACCAGTTCTTGTCCGACGTAGCCGCTATAGTTGGTCGCCGCAATGGCTCGCATGATAGCGGGGTAGTAGAGTTCCTGGTTTTCATCCAACTCGTGCCGTCCGGGCGCTCCCGCAGTGTGAAAATGACCGAAATGCTGAATGTTGGATTGTATGCAAGAAATTACATCACCCTCTACTTTTTACATGCATGCAATGCTCTTGCGGACAACAAACCGTGGTACAACACCCTAGAGCTTAGTGATTCGGTTCTTGAACTCAAGGATTAAGGCTTTCTATGCCGGCAAGGCGCATTCCGACAAGATGCGGAGATCCTCTTGACGGAAGATCATCCATGTCCGACTTCCAGCGCTTGCCGTCTGCCGTCCAAGCCTTGACCATTTGATGTCAGGTAGGTTTCTGCTTGGGGTTGAATTTCAGATACGAGATGACAAGGCTGGCCTCCCTTAGTTCCAGTTCAGTCTCCTGAGTACTTCAATTCGCCACCAGTTCGGGCAACTGTTTCTCGGCGATTCCTATCTGCCGATCTAGCGGAATGCCCGCACATGCCAGTAGCGTGCCAAGCAGGTCGCCCTGGTTACCTTTGACATCGGGGAGATAACATCCGGTCTTGAGCGATCCGCCGCCTTTACCGGCGATGA
>CAIJLM010000467.1 GCA_903821495.1 uncultured Chthonomonas sp.
CTCAAGACGTTGCATCTCTTCTACACTTTTATAGATAAGGCGGCGACTTTGAAAAGAGGCGTGTGGGTCAAAACTATCTCCCGCGTTGTCCTGTGCCATTGGTT
The DNA here is from genome assembly GCA_903821495.1 of uncultured Chthonomonas sp. Taxonomy (GTDB): domain Bacteria; phylum Armatimonadota; class Chthonomonadetes; order Chthonomonadales; family Chthonomonadaceae; genus CAIJLM01. The sequence goes on from CAIJLM010000467.1 coordinate 105, forward strand.
AATCACTCCCTGTAAAGTACTTTTTCACCTATGCCATCACAAATGATACCAATGTTAGTATCATACCACACCCCGCAGACAAGCGCAAGGTCGCTACTCCCTCAAGCGAGGGTCGAAGGCATCCCGTAGCGCGTCGCCCAAAAAGTTCACCGCCATCACGGTCATCGCAAGCGCGACGCTAGGAACAATCAGCAGGTAGGGCTTGGCTGCCATGTCGTTGAGCGAACTGAAAATCATGCGCCCCCAACTCGGAAAGGGAGGCTGCACCCCTAAATTCAAGAAGGAGAGCGTCGCTTCGGCGAGAATGACGGCGGCGACATCCTGCGTCACCTGTACGATGATGGGACCCGAAAGGTTCGGCAGGAGGTGGCGCAGAAGTATGTCGCGTTCCGGGACTCCCGTTGCCCGCGCCGCCTCGATGTACTCTTTTTCGCGGAGGGCGAGGGTTTGACCGCGCACCAGTCGCGCCATACCGGGCCAGCCCACCACCCCTAGCGCGAAGAAGAGGGTTCCCAGACTGAGCCAACCGGGAAGCGCGTCGCTACCGGAGCGCACGACGGCGGAGAGCAGTATCGCCAAAAGCAGGTCGGGGAACGCGAACATAATATCGGTGAGGCGCATCAGGAGGAGGTCGGTTTTGCCGCCCCGATACCCCGCGAATAGACCCAGCGAAATCCCGACTAGCGCCTCAATCACCACGACGACAGCGGTCACGCCAAGCGACACCCGCGCCCCGAAGAGTAGCCGGCTGAACACGTCCCTGCCGAGGTCGTCCGTCCCAAACCAGTGATTATGGTCGGGTGGAGAGGGGTTTGTCAGGTAGCGTTGGGTGTCTTGAAAGTCGTAGGCGTAGCGCGTAAAGAGGTTCGCGCCCAACGCCGCCGTCAGCAAAAGAACGAGGTAGATACCCGCCACTACTGCGATAGGGTTGCGGCGCAAGCGTCGCCATGCGTCCGCGCTAGGGCTAAGAGATACCGTAGACTTACTCATTTCGGGGTCTCCTGCGAACGAATACGCGGGTCTATCACGCCATACAGAACGTCTATTGCGATATTGATAACGATGTAGAGAACCGCTACCAACAGAGCCATGCCCTGAATAACGGGATAGTCGCGTTTGCTTATCGAGTTGATAGACTCGAAGCCGATGCCGGGTACGCGGAATATCGTCTCCACCACAAACGAGCCGCTCAACAGCGCCCCGAAGACCGTTCCCATCACCGTTAATACAGGGAGTAGCGCGTTTTTTAGACCGTGTTTCCAGACCGCCCTGCCCCGCGAATAGCCCTTCGCAATGGCGGCGCGGATGTAGTCCTGCCGCAGAACGTCCAGCAGGGAGGAGCGCATAAACCGCGCCAACATCGCCGCAGAACGCGCGCCAAGAGTCACGGTAGGCAGAAGCGTGTGGAGAGGAGTAGACCAACCGTCTATCGGAAGCCAGCGCAGATGTAGCGCGAGAACCATTATGAGGAGAGGTCCTAACACGATACTCGGAACGGATACTAGCGCGACTACCCCCAACATCGCGAGTCTATCGAACCACGAGTTGTGAAACAGCGCAGCGAGTATCCCCGTAGGTATCCCCACGATGATAGCGAAGAGCAGCGCTTGCCATGCGAGTTGCGCGGTGACGGGGAAGTCGGTGCGAAGCATCTCCGTGATAGGTTGACCGCCGCGCTGAAACGACTTCCCCAAGTCTCCATGCGTTGCAATACCGACGACGTAGTTGACGTACTGCGCGAATACGGGCTTATCCAGCCCGTATTCGCGTTTGAGTTGCGCGACGACAGCGGGGGTCGCCTTGTCTCCTGCGATAATCTCTACGGGGCCTGATGGCGCGAGACGCGCCACCAGAAACACAAGAAACGAGATTGCCAGCAGGGAGGGTATCGCCAGCAGGACTCTTTTGACTATGAACGCCAGCATACTAAGGAGTCACCGTCGTCGTGGTATGAGGGCGATGCCCGAAGAGGCTGTCGCGTATGTTTTTGACGCGGGGCTTTATCAGCTCCAAATCCCTCTGGAAGTAGAGCGGAACCCAGGGCGCGTCGTCCACGGCTATCTGCTCGGCTTTGCGGTAGAGTTCCCAGCGTTTCTCCTCATTCGGCTCTACGTCCGCCGCATCGCACAGTTTGTCGAACTCCGCGCTCTTATAGCCGACTCCGTTCTCCGGATGGTCTTCCTGCCCGTTCACCTTCCTGCTAGTGTGTAGAAGCGTGGAGAGGAAGTTCTGCGGGTCGAGGTAGTCCGCGCCCCAACGCAGGTGGGTAAGCGGAAGCGTTTTCGCTTTGCGCTCCACAAGGAACTGCCCCCACTCCATGGGGCGTATCTGCACTTCGATACCGAGGTTCGTCTTGAGCTGTTGGGCGATGACTTCGGCGGTCTGAGCGACCTGCGGGTAGTCGTTTCGGAAGGAGAAACTGAGTGCCGGGAAGCCCTTGCCGTCGGGATAGCCCGCCTGAGCGAGAAGTTGTTTCGCCTTCGCAGGGTCGTAAGGAAGAGGTTTGATGTTCTCGTTGCGCCCCTTGATACCGGGAGGCACGATGCCGTCCGCTTTGTCGGCTTGCCCCTTCATGGCGACGCGCAGAATATCGTCTTTGTTTATCGCCATAGCGAACGCTTGACGCACTTCGCGCTTGGCGAACGGCGAGTCTTTCGCGTCCTGATTCATGCCGATATACCACGTCGCGGCGCGTAGAAACGACTTGAGTTCCCCCTTGAGGGTGTCGTTGCTATTCACTCTATCGAGGTCGGCGGCGGAAATCTCGGTATAGTCGAGTTCTCCCGCCTCATACTTGTTGAGCCGTTGCCCCGCGTCCTTGACTATCGGGCGAAGGATGCCGTCGAGTTTCGCTTTGCCTTTGTGGTAGTCCGCAAAGGCGGCGAGGCGCACAGAGTCGTTGCGGCGCACCTCTGCAAACTTGAAGGGCCCCGTCCCTGTTGTCGATGCGAGCGTGTTTTCGTCTATGGCTCCGCCGTTCTTCTCAACCTCCTCCTTGCAGATAGCGTAGGAGCAGGGATAGGTCATGTTGCCGAGCCAGAAGGGTTTGAAGCCGTCTATCGTGATGTTGAGCGTGTACTTGTCCACCACCTTCACACCCTTAATATCTTGCGCTTTACCGACTATTTTGTCGTTCGCGCCCACGATGTCTTTGAGGTAGCTCTGGGCGGTAGGCGATTTCAGCTTGGGCGCGCAGGCGCGTTCGAGACTGTACTTGAAGTCGTCTGCGGTGAGTTCGCGCCCATTGTGGAACTTCACGCCGTGTTTGATGTGGAAGGAGTAGGTCACTCTGTCGGGCAGAAGTTCCCACTTTTCAGCGAGGTTCGGCTCAATCTCGTTCTTTTCGTTCCAGATGACAAGCCCCTCGTACACCTGCTGAATAAGGTCGATGGTCGTGCCATCCTCCACTTTCGCGGGGTCGAGGCTTGTGGGTTCGGTGGTGAGCGGGTAGCGCAAGACGTTCTCGGTAGCGGGCTTTCCTGTTCCGCTATCGCCATTGCCCTTGGAGGTTGTGTTACAACCACTGAGCGAGGCGAAGAGAAGACCTAGGGAGACCAGAGAGAAGAGGGTAGCCCGCTTTTGGCGGTTATGGGAAGGTATGAGGAAGCCCTGCACGGTAAGAGAACTCCTTTCGAGGATAATCGCGTAGTTAATGACTCAAATTCAACAAGTAGGCAGAATCTCCTGCCTCTCATTGGTAAGAGCGGCAGGAGATTCAAAATCTCACACTGATTATACTTCAAAAAGGACGCGGTTTAGATAGTCGCCTTGTAGGTAGACAGATGGTGGAAGTAGAAAGGGTCGAGGTGAAAGATAGGCTGTAGAACATCTCTAAAGCCCCCGCCTACCTCCATTCAGCGTCTGGCGGCGTTCCTTCCGCCACTACGATGGACTCTCCTGAACCGCAGACCACAAGAAACGGACCGCATATCGCGGCGGCTCGCTCCATGACCTTGACTATCACATTGGGCCAACCTCGATAGATGAATAAATCGTGCGGAGCATCGTTGTTCCGTTCGGGAAAGTAATCTCTAACCCAAATAATCGCATGAGAATCAGGCTTTGGTATTCCGTGGTGGTTCACTTCGACGAGACAGGTCTTCGTCTCTTCAGGAAGTTGAACTGGCTTCACTCGGCTTCGACCCCAGACCCCTTTAAGCGAACTTCGCCAGCACAGTACGCAAGGCACCCAGAGAACCATACTGGTCGCCAAAATGAGCGATCATGCTCAGAATCTCACGCAGGTACAACAATTCCAACCGCTCCCACCATCCGGATTCCAACGGACGAACCTCGCAGTACGCCTCAAAGAAGGAGGCGGGCACACCGCCTTGCTGCCGCACCATGCTCAACTCCGCCTCAGCCCAACCATAATAGACCGCGGGATCGATCAGAGCGGGTTCCCCCTGCGCTCCGCATTGCATATTACCGCTGTACAAGTCTCCATGCAGAAGCGACGCGGGCTGTAACGGCACGAGTTGAGGCAGACGACGACAGAGGCTTTCCAGCGATTGGCGGTCTTGCGGGGAGAGGGTCTGCTCACAAAGGGGTTCCCCAAGGTAGCGCAAGATGCGGTTCTCTGCGAAAAAAGCGTGTCCATCTTCCCTCCAGCCGTTCCATTGGGGTAGCAATCCAAGATAGTTATCGTGAAAGAAACCAAAATGGGGATGGGTATAGGTATGCAGGGTTGCTACAGCACGTCCGAAGGTTTCCCACAGGTTGGCTTCGGGAGGGGGTAACGCCCCGAGGTCTTCGAGCAACAGAAACGAGGCACCTGTCAGCCACACCTGAGGAATACGGGGACAGTTGGGCAAGGTCAAGGTACGCAAGCCTTCCGCCTCACGCCCATACAAATCGGTGGGAGCCTGCTGACTCTGTTTGAGGATGAGGGGCTGCTGAGAAGTCGTGATCAAGCGACGGGTGCGACTGATCGCTCCGCCTTTTAAGAGTTGGCAAGCGACAATCGAACCAAATCCTTGCGATTGGCACAACGCGCTCACTTGTGTTGGAATGTCGAGCGGGCTTTCGGACTGCTCCGCTCTCCTGTTGTTGGTGTCCATCATGAAAAGGAATTTCGATACCAATGGGCTGTTTTCCTGCCGTAAGGGGGCATATCACGAACACAATCTCAGGTACATATTGGCTAAAACTACCCATCCCCCTAAAATGCACTCTTACCCGAGTCTGCCGAATCTCTGCGTTGGGTAAAGAACCCCACTATCCCCCTCTCATATAAAGAGTCTCAACTATTGCGAATACTGCGAATATGGGGTGCGGCAACGACTGATACTGTTGGCGAATTCTTCAGACCGGCTCCATCACGAATGTCGCGCTATTTTGCCGAAAAATGGAGAGTGTAGACACCCAGGTGTTTGCCAGAGGTGCTTCCATCAACCAGGCAATCATTCGCATGAGATTGAGCGACGCGGCAATCATCAGGTTGTTGAGATGCGTCTTTGCCTCTCCAATATAACGAGAACGCCGTAGACCACAGCGACGCATTTGGCTTGCCACTTGGAGATAATAGTGTAAACTTCTGCGTTTGTCAAGAGATTTGTCACAACTTTGCGGATATTTCTTTAGTGGTCACATTGCATCTCTCACCGCGCCCTGAACCGTAGTATCGTCAGCGAAAAGGGCGGGAGGACATTTAGTAATTCCATAGAATGTAGTTTAGAAGGTGGTTCTATACAAATATGAGATGTTAATCCCATGGGGTAGTCCCTCAGCATAGCATTTCAATTAGAGCGGACTGAACCCCATATCTCCGCCCAAGGGTCAGGTAGAGTTCTCTTTGCCATAAAGAACTCTTCGTCCCCAAAAACAAGCATTTCAATACCATCGCCAACTATTGCTGGGTCATTTACGGTTCCTTCGCCAGAATAGCCGCTGGACAAAAAGACAGTCTTTGTGGCAAAAACAAAGCGGATAGCCTGCGGACTAGACCGAATTCCTGTCACCTCGACGACTTCCAGCGTCTGGGAAATCGCTTCGCTCCACTGAATGGAGGCATCCGCGTTGACCAAGCAGAAGTTTTCGGGAACTAATAACTCCGCAGGGATAAGCCCTGCTAATATACAGTAGTAGGTTCCATCTAGCAGAGTTTTCTCCGGGGCGGCGTACACTTCTAGGGTATGGTTCATAAATTCAAGGCGAACAGTGACGGGTCCCGTCTGATTCGGCGCGTCAAGATTGAAATGAGGCGCCTCGTAGGTCAGTATCCTATAGTTGACGTGTTGAAGCTTTTCGCCAAGAAGCGCCTCTAAAGGCTCCGAGATAAAAGTCTGGAAGGGCGTTTTAGTTGCCATGTCGTAGTTCCGTAATCCCCTTCTGAGGAGAGGCTACCGCGCCCTGAATCGTAATATTGTCAGCGAAAAGGGCGGAAAGGCGTACTGGAAGCGAGGCGCGACGTTCGTAAGAGTTCGCTTGACAGGAACGACTCTGTTTGGCTCTTTCAGCGAGTTTTCGGCGTTGGGGTCGCCGGAGAGCGTCCACGTCTCCGCGTTCGAGTACACCTGCGTCACCCCCTCAAGATTCACCTCTGTCGTTTTCGCCTCGCTCGTTCCGTTGACCACCTTCACGATAATATCGCCGCTTTTGGAGACTCGTCCCGCCTGTGCGAAGAGCCGCGCCCCTTCGCTCTCCGTCACGTCGTGAATCAGTTTGTTGTCGAGGTAGCAGAGGATATGCGCCCCGTTCAGTTCGATGCGGATGTCGTACCAACGCCCTGTCTCTATCGACCCCCTAACGGGTCTGCCGACGGACGATTTCCCCCCTGCGCTACTCCGCTCAATGGCGTGTTGCGTGTTCCCCCATCCGCCGATATTCCACCAGTACCAGTTGTTGTCATCCTTCACGCGGAACATAACGAGGAAGCCCTCCGCCCCTGCGAGTTTCCGCGCCTTTACGCGAACGGTGTAGTCCGACTCATTGCGGAGGGCGGGGATAGCGAGTACGGCTCTCTGGTCGTCATCGAGGCGAGTCTGACGGTAGACCTCTCCTGCAACCTTCCAGTCGCCTTTGAAGACCTGCCAGTGGTCTTCAAAGTTGAGAGGGAGCGTCTCCTTATTCTGTGTGAGGGAGAGGTCTTTGTACTCCGCTTGAGTTCTCCACGTCCCCAAGCCTATTGTGCCAGACGGTGCGAGTACTGGCTTGACTTCGGCGGCGACGCGAGTAGGCAGGTTCACGTCGGGCAGGTTACGCCCGAAAAGTTTCTGTACGTAGTAGGAGGGGGTTCCGTAAGAGTTCGCGCTGTCGAAACCGATAGCGTCGGGGTTCCACTTACGGTCGTTTACATTCACAAAGAGGGGGGCGTAGGAAGCCATCTGCACAACATCGGAGTTGCGCTCCATGCCCATCATCCACGCCGCCTCCGCCAGCCCCGCGATAAGGTTGCCCTGCCCGCACCCTGTGGTCACGGCGTATTCGCCGACATAGACCTTTGTTTTGCTTCGCGGGTAGGTATCGTAGCGGTTCGCGTTATCGAAAAACCACTGCGGCGAGTTGTAAAAATGCTCGTCCACCATGTCCATCGGGCGAACTGTAACCGGCGTGGTCGCGATGAGTTTTACGGCGGGATATTTCGCCTTCAGCGCGTCGTAGAAGCGGGCGTATCGCTCCTCATAACGGGGAAGCGTGTCGCCCCAGCCGTTCTCGTTCCCAATCTCCATGTAGCGCAGGTTAAAGGGTTTGGGGTGTCCGTTCAGAGCGCGAATCGCTCCCCAGCGCGTGGTTATGTCGCCATTCGCATACTCAACCGCGTCCAGCGCGTCCTGAACCCATTCGCCTAGCTTCTCCATCGGGACAAGTTCGCCGCTCCGAAACGCGCACGCCATCCCGCAGTTGATAACGAAGAGCGGCTCCGCGTGCATATCCTCGCACATCTGCAAGTACTCGTGATAGCCTAGCCCGTCGGAGGAGTGGTAGTCCCAGTTTTTGTTGCCGTGCGTGGGGCGGGTTTCGAGAGCGCCTATGGTCGTCTTCCAGCGATATGCCTCCTTGATATTGAAGCCCTCCACGAAACAGCCTCCAGGAAAGCGAATGAAGGCGGGACGCAGGGCGTTCAGTTTGTCCGCAAGGTCGTAGCGTAGCCCGTTGGGGCGGTTTTTCCATGTCTTTTCGGGGAAGAGGGAGATGTTGTCGAGAGCAAGCATAGAAGGTTTGGCGCTCCCCAATACCTCTAAAACGAGTTTCGCGTCGGGAGCGTCCTGCAAGCCAGTAATAATGCCCTGCAACTCTTTCCAGCCATCGGTCGCGGCGCTTGAGATTGTTAATGTCGCTACAGCCCCAACTTTTCCGGGCGCGACAAGCGTGGCTTTGATAAGAAAACCGCCGTCAGATTTCGCATGAAATCTCAAGCGATACCGCCGCTCTTGTTTTATGGAGATACCCCAATACCCCTCGTTAACCAGACGCGCCGGATTCGTTTTCCCCATATCCAGCGTCAGATAATGACAGTTGCTTGAGGCTATGGGCGCGGCGCTACTTACTACCGTTGTGAAAGGCTCGCCGTACTTATTCACCGCCTTCCACCCCGCCATCGGGTTCGACTCCTCGAAAGAGGTATTCCGTAGCAGTTCGGCGTATAGACCGCCATCGCCCGCATGGTTTATCTCCTCGAAGAAGAGACCGTAGAGCGTTTTACTGACGGGGTTCGCAGGGCGGTTCGCGTCTATAACGATGCGATTTTGCGCGTTGGCGAGGCTTGCCGCGAGGAGGAGGCAGATTAGAAGAAGTAGCGTAGTTTTTTTCACAGTGACGACCTTTGACAAGTGAAGAAGCCCTTTCGGTGCAGAGCGTTCGCCCCTCGCCCAGAATTGAGCGAGGGCTTCGGAGGGGCGGGGCGAACACATCTACCTAGTCCCAATGCAGACGACCTCTTTCATACTACGGTGGTAGAGGCGCCCGTTCGCGTAACTGATAGAGTTCAGGCTCCACGTCTTTCCCGGCAAGCCCAAATCGTTGACGGCGAGAAGGGCGTGTTCGTCAAGGGTTTTCGCTTTGCCGTCAATCACGTAGGTCACGCCGAGCATAGTCGTAAAGTAGATTTTATCGTTGACGACGGTAGGGCTACCCAGAAAACACCAGAACCAGCCATCCCTTCGCGAACGCGGGTCTCCCGCCACGTCTATCCCGCGTGAGTTGACGGTGGAGGAGGGCTGGGCTTCATGCCATACAAACCGCTCCTCTTTTCCCGCTTCGCGGTAGACCTGCACAGGCAGTTCGAGATACTCCACCTTGTCCGTCTTGATATTCACGCGCCCCACGCAGTAGGGTGGTCCCAGATGTTGGGCGGGGTCGGTGAAGCAGAGAAAATAGTGGTAGTCACCCACGACAACGTTCGTAAACCATCCGGGAAAGACGCGAGTGGAGGGACTCTGTTTCGTAAGATTGATACCGCTCTCCAAAACATATTTGCCAGTCTTCGTATCGTAGCGGCGATAGTCCGCCTTGTCTACAAGCGACTGCGTTTTGACGAGTTTGCCCGTCCGAGCGTCTACAACCTGATGAATAGGCGTGTCTTCTGGAAACCAGTAGGCGTACTTTTTGTCCCAGTGCATATTGTAGAGGGCTTTCCCCTGCCCTATGAATCGCCAGAGCGAACGCCCCTCCTGCCCCTCCGCCAAACTCGTAAGCGTCAAGCCAATCGGCGATTCCGGCACATCGTGATGTCCGCCGCGCCCTTGCAAGATAGCGGGAACGCCCTCCGCAGTGCGCCCGAAGAGGGGGGTGTTGTAGTGCGTCAGGCTGTCTTCCGAAATCCAGACGACCTTGCCTGTGCGCTTATCCAGACCTTTGAGGTAGTTCCATGCGTCTTTTTCGCGGAGAGGGTCGCCCTGCTCTCGCGGCTCCATCGTGATAAGCGTATCTTCAAACAGAATCGGCTCGAACTGCTTATTGAAGGGGCGGTCTGCGGTGGGCTTCCAGCGCCGTAGCCAGACCTGCTTCCCGCGGTAGTCCCAACACCCTACGGAGCCGCTAGAGTTGAAGAACCAGACGTGTTTTCCATCCGTGACAGGCGAGGGAGTGGTCGAGTCGCTGAACCCGTAGGCGTAGTCCACGTCCTCCGTGCCGGGCAGGTCTACTGTCCAGAGTATCGCGCCCGTCTTGCTATTGAGGCAGTACCCGACTACTTCGTGTCCCTGCTTTGGGGCGCTTGCGTTCGGAAGGGGCTTCATAGTGGTAAGGAAGAGGCGGTCTCCCCACACGGCGATACCGCTCTGCCCCTCTTCGGGTAGCGCGGTTCGCCAAACGATGTTCTTGCCTGTGCTTACGCTCCACTGCAAGGGGGGATTTTTGCCCCGCGCCGACCAGTCGCCATTGGGTCCCGTTGGCTGATTCCAGTTGTCGGCGTGCGCGAACGTCGTAGCGCAAGCGCACAAAATGAGGAGTATTCGGAAATGCTTCATCGATAGGTCTCCTAAAAACTAAAATCGTCTGTAGCGGGTCTTGGGCGCACTACGGGAGGCAACACCTCTTGCGTGGGCGGAGTAGCCACTGTTTTGCGCTGTTCTCGCTCCTTCACTATCTGAAAGAGGATGGTCTTATCGCGCAAAGCGTCCGCGCAGGTCTGTAGCCAGCCCAACTCCCACTCGGTTAAGTCTGCGGGAACGTTGAACAGAGCGAGAGCCTCCTCAAAGGTCTCCTGCGCCTCCTCGTTACGCTCCAACGCCTGCAAGCACTGTCCGCGCACAACGTGATAGGGCGCGTTTTCAGGGTCTTTGACGATGGCGCGATTGATAGCGTCCAGCGCGTCTGTATGTCGCTTCTGTTTGCGATAGGAGAGCGCTAGATTGAAGAGAGGTCCCGCCCAGCGCGGGTCGGCTCTGTCCGCCTCAAGGAAGGCGCGTTCCGATTTCTGATAGTCGCGAATGTCGCCATAGTATAGCCCCTGCAAGTTCAAAATCTCCGTGTCTGGGCGATTGATGAGCCTGAGCGCGTGGCGCAGAAAGTCGAGCGCCTTCTCGAACTGCCCCAACGTGGCGTGCAGTTTCGCGACATTCACAATGTCGTCCCTATCCTCCGCTACGCCCCCTCCCTTCGCCCGTAACTCCTCCTCCATCTCCTCTAGTATCTGCCGATAGTCGTTAGGATTGACGACATGGCAGAGCGGGTTCTGAATTTCGCACTCAAAGGGGGAGTCCGGGCTACTCGTTAGGTAGGCGCGACATACAAACTCTTGCGTGTTGGAGAGGCTGAACTCTACGGTCAAGCCCGCGCCCGGAGTCGCGTCGGGCGGTAACGTCCAGAGGGCTTTGAGCAGAGACTGCTGTGTGGAGGCGGAGCGAAAGTCGAGGCTGAGTTGGTTCACCTTCACATTCGGGAGGGCGAGTTCGTCTATACGCTGAAAAGAGCCATCTGCGGGAAAAGGAATCGAAGCGCCCGCAGGTATGAGCGTATACATCTCTTTGCCTTCGGCGAGGAGGGCGATTCCGTCGTGCAGAACGGGGCGCACAAGCGGCTGTCCCGTCACCGCGAGGTAGAAAGCGTGCCACGCCGCGCCACGCGCCACTGCTGTTTGCATATCCAGCGGGTTATCGAAAAGACACACTTTCGCGTTCGGCAGGTACTCCATAATGGCGGTCTGCACCTGCGGAATGAGCGAACTCCCGCCTACAAGCAGGCAGAGGTCTATCTCCTCTTTGTCTAGTTTCGCCCTCTGAATCGCGTCGCTGAGAGGAGCGAAAAGCGACTGCGTTAGGCGAAACTCCGTCTCCTGAGCGTAGGGGTGGTCGCTATCTAAAAATGGCGCGACAAGTCCCTCCCACTCCTCCGCGTTTAACGTGGGGCGCGATAGCAGGAGTCTCTTCTCTCCAATTTGGCAGGCGACGGCGGCTTCGTATACCACAACGCTCTCTTTTTTAGCGTAGTGATACTTCTCATCACGTTGTAGCCGCTCTATCTCGGCGCACATCGCGAGTTTGAGGGCTTCCGCCGTTCCGAGCAGTTGAGGTTCCAGCATTCGCTTTTTCTGCGCCCATGTCAGGTCGTACTGCGTCATTTTATGCTCTCTTAGGAGCATAGGAATCAGGTGTTCGTGAACGATAGCCATGTCAATGTCGCCGCCGCCAAGCCGATGGTAGCGCGAAACCGCGTGTGGCGCAACTTCGAACTGCCCGGTCAGCCCATCGCGGCGCAGGTCTACTATCGCGACATCGCAGGTTCCTCCTCCAAAATCGAAGAGTACGCACCGCACTGTCCTGCCCGTCGGGAGCGCGTCGGAATCGGGATTCGTGAAGAGGTAGTCTATCAGCGCCGCCGTCGGCTCATCCAGAAGTTGCCGCTCTTGTAGCGTAAAACCCGCTAACTGCGCCGCGAGGAGCGTGTCGCGCCGCTGGTTCACCTGAAATGAGGCGGGAACCGTAATGACAACGCTCTCTTGCGCCTGGGAGTCGGGTTTCGCCGTCGCCTCCTTGAGGAACTGAAGAATATGCCCTGCAATTTTGGAGGGGTGGTTATAGGCTTCGGGAGCGCGGAAATAGGTCTTGCGTAGTCCCATTTCGTTCTTGGTATCGTAGAAGAGGTTGGCTTCTAGTTTCAGGGGCGTGGTCTGAGGGCGATTGCGGAGTCGCTTCGCGCCCTCCCCTACCCTGCGCTGTCCGTTCGGCAGAATAGCGAGCATGGAGGGTACGAGAACGCTAGTCACCGCGCCCTTTTCGGTGGGTTGCGCGATGGGAAGGCAACGACACTCCGGAAGTTGGGAGACCCCATCAGAGGGAGACCAAGTTATCTCCGCTACAACGCTGTTGGTCGTCCCAAGGTCAATTCCGACAGCGCGGATGGAGCGGGATGGACGAGCGGCGGCAAGCCACGTCGAGTTCTTCACGAGCGAGTTCCTCTCAATCAGGGGATACCTCTATTCTACCCGTTATCCCGCTCGCCACTTTTAGCAAAGAGCGGCGAAACCGCAAAACACGCGAAAATAGCGTTAAATAGCCCCTCGCTTGAAGGCAAGCCCCTTTCCCAAACTTGGAAGCGGGATGCCCTAATGTCAGGGTGTGGGCTACTCTAGGTCAAAGGGGAAACAGCGGACTCCGCTGTCTCTATATCGCGGTGGCGTGAGACAAAACAGAAAAGCCCTACGTCCTCCCGATGAAGAGAGGGCGCAGGGCTTTACGGTTCGTTACCGCTTAGTGGTGGTGCGGGTCGCCAGCGGGCGCTGCAGCCTCACGGGGTTCGGAGATGATACACTCCGTCGTAAGGATAAGCCCGGCGATAGAAGCCGCGTTCTGTAGCGCAGTGCGAACGACCTTTGCGGGGTCTACCACGCCCGCCGCAACGAGGTCTTCAAAGACTTCGGTAGCGGCGTTGTAGCCATGTCCTGCGGGAAGAGACTTCACGCGGTTCACGACCACGCTACCCTCTTTACCGCCGTTGATGGCGATTTGTCGGCACGGCTCTTCGATGGCTCTTCGGACGATGTTCACGCCGATTTGCGCGTCGCCGGGGAGCTTGAGGTCGTCAAGCGCAGACTGCGCGTTGAGCAGGGCGGTTCCGCCGCCGGGAACGATACCCTCTTCGACTGCGGCGCGCGTGGAGTTCAGCGCGTCCTCAATGCGGTACTTCTTCTCTTTCATCTCGGTCTCGGTAGAGGCTCCGACCTGAATGACAGCGACTCCGCCGGAGAGTTTTGCGAGTCTCTCTTGCAGTTTCTCTTTATCGTACTCGCTCTCGGTGTCGGCTATCTGCTTTTTGAGAAGCGCTACACGCCCCAGAACGGCTTCTTTATCGCCGTAGCCATCTATGATGGTGGTCACCTCTTTGGTGACAATCACGCGCTTTGCGGTTCCGAGGTCTTCGAGGGCGATGTTCTCCAGTTTCAGACCGAGGTCTTCCGTGATGAAGCGTCCGCCCGTAAGAATGGCGATGTCCTCCATCATGGCTTTGCGCCTGTCGCCAAAGCCGGGGGCTTTCACCGCGAGGCTCTGGATGTTGCCGCGAATTTTGTTGACGACGAGGGTAGCGAGCGCTTCGCCCTCTACGTCTTCCGCGATGATGACAATCGGGCGACCTGTGCGCGAGATTTTCTCCATAACAGGAACGAGGTCGGCGATAGCGCTGATTTTCTTCTCAAAGAGGAAGATGTAAGGCTCTTCTAGGGTGGCTTCCATGCGGTCTGGGTCGGTCACGAAGTAGGGAGAGATGTAGCCCTTGTCGAACTGCATACCATCTACAACTTCGAGTTGCATGGTGGTTCCCTTGCTCTCTTCAACGGTGATAACGCCGTCTGCAGTCACCTTCTCCATTGCGTCGGCGAGCATATTGCCGATAACAACGTCGTTGGCAGAGATAGTCGCGACCTGCGCGATGTCCGCTTTGCCTTCCACTTTTTTGGAGTTTTCTGCGATACGAGCGACGATTTTCTCAACCGCTTTGTCGATACCGCGCTTGACCTGCATGGGCTTTGCACCCGCCGCAACCGCCTTCAAGCCCTCTTTTACCATGGCTTGCGCGAGAACAGTAGCGGAGGTGGTTCCGTCGCCAGCGACATCGTTGGTTTTGCTAGCCACTTCGCGCACGAGTTGAGCGCCCATGTTCTCGAAGGGGTTCTCAAGCTCAATGTCTTTCGCAATGGTAACGCCATCGTTAAGGATGCTGGGAGAGCCAAACTTTTTTTCGAGGACGACATTGCGTCCGCGAGGACCGAGCGTCACTTTGACCGCGTCGGCGAGTTGGTTTACGCCGCGCTCAAGCGCCCGTCGCGCCTCTTCATCAAACAGTAGTACTTTGCCTGCCATATCGCTACTCCTTCACCGCCAGAATATCGTCCTGACGTAGAATAATAAACTCGTCTCCGCCGACCTTGACTTCGGTTCCGCCGTATTTCGCGTAGATAACTCGGTCTCCGACCTTGACATCTACAGGAACGGTTTTGCCGTTATCAAGCGTTTTGCCAGGACCAACCGCGATAACTTCGGCTTCGGTGGGCTTCTCTTGAGCGGAATCGGGCAGAATAATACCCCCAAGGGTCTTCTCTTCGGGGCTTACGGTCTTAACGATGACCCTATCGTTTAGGGGTCGTAGGTTAGCCATAATGTGAACCTCCTCGTTTTATGTATCGTGTTTGTTTTTAGGGTGAGACGCGCTCTTCATAGGGTCGCGCTCACTCGTTGCAACGATAAATCGACATATCAAAAGATGTTTTTAGCGCTCAAGCGTTCTGAGCGCTAAATACATTGAAATTGTACTCTATTCGGGAGTTGAATATCAAGGGGATTCTATAGAAAAGTAGGGATGGGTTTGCAAGACTAAACAAGAGTTTTCGTCACTAATAGCGGCAAGGTTCGTAATAGAGGTACTATAGCGAAAACAGCGATGCCCTTTCGACTAATATTTTGTTCTAAACCCTTGGAGGCGATACAGTATGCGACTACTCAAATCGGCAGGTCTTATTTTTGCGTTTATGTTGATTGCGACGCATACTTTCGCGCAGGTCAACGCCCGCGAGATTTTGATTAAGTCTCAACAAACTATAGCCAACGCAAAAGCCTACTATGGCGAGTTCACTATACAGATGGCTAATCCCTTCGAATCCAAACCTTCCCATAAAGCCGCTTATATCACTATTGGCAAGTCAGTGACTAAGGAGATAAAAGGTAAGCACAGAGATGATTTTCAGGTGATTAAAGGCAAGGTCACGCGCACTTTAACAACCTATGACAACTATGACGAGAAGTTGCGCTACTTCGTATTAGATAAGAAATATCTGAAGACTTCCATTGATTGGGGCAGATCCTACGCTTGTCTTCCCGACCTAAACAAAGGGGCGTACACCCTTCTAGGGAAACGCGACTACCAACGCCGTAAAGTCTTTTGGATAGAGAGGGTGGAAGGAGAGGAGAAACAGGAGTTTTATATTGACTGCCTCACCTTTCTACCCTTGCAGGTAGATGTAGCCATCGCTTCTCTCTCATTACGCTTAATTGCCATTAAGCAGAACCTAAGTGCCTCTTTTGATGAGAGCCTTTTGACCTATACACCCCCTGCCGATGCAGAGGAGGTAGACTCTTCGCGGCAAGGACAAGAGCTAAACGTTCCGCTATTTGAGCCAGTGATGTCGCTATTCGCCCCTGCGCCGTCGCACAAACCCCATCGCTAATGCGAAACAGAGTTCGGAAGTTACGCGCCGCCTCTCAGTCAATTCGGCAGGCTAGAACTATGGGGTCCGTTGCGCCCCTGTGGCGGCGAACATCTCTAACGCAGACCGCGCTCCTTTCGCTGTCCCGTCGCCAAGACTAGCGCCCAACACCTTCAGTCTACTGGGTAGGCGAGAGTAGAGCCGCGCAAGCCTAATCGCTCGAACATCGTCTGTAGCGAAGGCGGTCAGTCCAAGCGTCACATCGGCGCGTTCGGCTTCCGGATAGTCCATCTGGTTGCCGTCGATTTCTTCGCCTCTCCCTTCTGATCGCACGCGTATCGGTCTCCACGCCTCTCCTTTCAAGCGCATCATAAGCCTTTGAAGTTTCGGCATTGTCAGTTGGTCGGCTGTTACGCCGCGCTCCTCAGCCCATTTACGAAACGGCTCGTGATTCATTCCCCAAACATATTTCGTATGCGCGTCGCTTGGTTCTGCGGCTCCTTCGTCAATCACCGTAATACTCCAAATTTTGCGTTGGGAGAACGGCAGGGTTATCTGCTTTGTCTCGGAGGGCGGCGCGGCGCCGAGTTTTATGCGTGGCAATCCTATGGCGACGGGAACCGTGAAGAGGTCGTATCGGCGAGAGCCGAGCGCCTCAAGTAGCGTTCGTTTGCCTCGTATTCCGGGGAAACGAGTAGTCATCGCGGAATCGTACTCTTTCAGGAAAAGGCTTGGGTCTCGCCGCTGAGTTAGGCTAGGGCTAACCTGGTCTATCGGAACCAAAACGTCCGCAGTGGAGAAGGTTGTAAGAGTTGGAGCGGTGATGGTGTCGATGTGCGCTAACGGAGAGACGCCTAAGTACGTTACGCTCTCGTAGGGCATTCCGTAGAACGGTTTCACTCTGTCGGTAATAGTCGATACAGCCGCAAGGTAAGGCATATTCGGCTTGTCCGCGCCATGTTGCGCCGTAGCCGCCTCTCTGTTAGCCTCAAGGTAGGCGATGTTGTAGCCAAAGTGAATCAGAGGCACGTCAGGCATAGAGCAGACGAGAGGAAAAGCGTCCGCCGTCAACATCAGGGTCATCCAGCCGCCTGCGCTCCCTCCCTGAATAGAGACGCGCAACGGGTCGACAAAGGGTAGACTTCGCGTTGCGTGCAGGATTGCGAGGTCTAAATTGACGTTGCGGTGGAGGGGGTGTAGAGGCTCCGCATGAGGGGTGCATACCGCATAGCCTTTGGCGAGTAGCCCCGCGGCGCTGGTTTCGTCGATTTCGTACCCCGCGTTGTGCATCAGAGGGACGCGGCGCGTTGGATTGTCGCGGAGCGACGCAGGCAAGAAGATGTTCGCTTGTCCAAGATGGTCTTTGCCATACATATCAGGATACATAAGCTCGACGGTCGCTGTTACGACAGCCACGCCATGTACATTCCGTTCACTGACGCTAAGGCGGCGCAATCGACGTTTCAACCTGTCCGGAGCGCTGACGCTTGGAAACAGCTTCACTACCCAATCGGGAGGCGTATTCACAGGAGGCGTCGCCTGCGCCTCGCTACAAAAGCTATGTAGGCGGATAAGAGCGGTAAGCGCTAACATGAGGGTTCGGTACACGGTATGTCCTCTTTTCTGTACGACAAACGCAACGCCCTCACTCTCAAATGAGAATGAGGGCGCGAGATGCAATAAGACTCGCTATACGGGGTTCGGGATATACGCGCCGCCCCGACACTGCTTGAGATAGTTCAGCCCGTAGACCTGCCCGGTCATCTCAAGGTCGCCGCGATAGATAGGGTCGTGCCACCCTTCAATGTCTATGGAACCCGTAAAGCCGCCCTGCCGTAAGATGGTGATAACGTCCGTCCAGTTCGTGTCGCCGAAGCCCGGAGTGCGGTGATAGATGGCTTGCACGCCGCTTCGTAGCCCCTGCTCCTTAATCACGTCCCAGTTGATAGTCGCGTCTTTGCCGTGAACATGGTAGATTTTGTCTATCCACTTTCGGAGTTGAGGAAGCGGGTCTACCAGCGAGACCATCTGGTGACACGGCTCCCACTCCAAGCCTAATACGTCGCTCGGAACTTCGTTGAACATCATCTCCCAAGCGCGAGGGGAGTGAGCGATATTCCACTTAGGACGCTCCCACGTTCCGCCCATGTCGCAGTTCTCAAAGGCGATACGCACGCCCTCCTCCTCCGCAATCTTGACGAGATGTCCGTAGACCTCTTTGAATTTGGGCATACTTTCTGGGACGGGGCGGTCTTCCAACGCGCCCGCGAACCCGCAGACCATATTACAGTTGAATCGCTTGGCGTTCCGAATGCAGATTTCCCAGCCCTTCGCCGCGTTTTCGTCCTGCAAGGGGTTCCCAAACATTCCGAGACTGCTGATAATCGCCTTGTCGCCGATGGTATCCAGAACGGAGGGGGCTATCTCTTCCAGTTTGAGGTCGCCGATGGTCTGCCAGATGGTGAGTTGGAAAGATTCAAACCCATAGGGCAGAATCTGCTTCAGGTAGTTTGCGCCGTTCCCCATACCTGCAAGGGTTCCGATGCGGATGTCCGCGTGATTGATAAGACTCGACATTGTGTCGCGCTATCCTTTCAAAAAAGTGTCGCCCGTCGAAATTCGCTTTGACGGGCGAAGTGCTACTTACAGAGACTCTATACTCCATTTGAGTAGCGACTCCCTGCTTGATTTCGGTAATTACCCTTTCAGGCGGGCGATACGCACTACTGTATCTGTCCCATAGGGGTACTTCGTGGCGTGGAGCGTGAGGCGTTTGGCGGTAGAGTCGAACTCCATGTTCAGGATTTCGCCGCTATCCATCCATGTCGCCTCCGAATAGGCTTTCGCGACTCCCTTAAACACTCTCTCTCCCGCTCCACGATGCCCTGTCGAGTGCGCCATTGTGTCGCTGGTGGGCGTGAGACTGGTGATAAAGAGGTAGAGGTCGCCGTTCAGTTCGAGAGCGAAATCGTCGCCATCTCCCGTAATTTGAACGGGCAGTCCCTGATAGATAACGCCTTCATCGCCTCCCTGTAGCCGAATCCAGTCCCCTACGCGGTTGAAAACGGCGGTTTCGTAGTCGGGGATTTTGCCCGTCGCTGTGGGTCCCACATTCATAAGCAGGTTCGCGCCCGCCCGTCGCGCAAAGCAGAGTTCTTCGATGACGTGCGCGGGCGAGAGGTAGTTGAAGTCGTGGTTCGCGATACCCCAGTGGAAGTTCATGGTGTGGCACATCTCTGCGGAGACGTACTTGGGGTGTCCGCGCCTATCCAGAGGCTTAGGTCGCCCCCGCTCGAAGGTGACGCTATCAATCTCTGGATTGCCTAGTTTGCCCTCTTCATCGATACCCGTGTTGTTGATAATCATCGCTTCGGGCTGATGTTTGCGGATAACGGCGTAGAGTTTGTCCTCTTGCCAGTCGGCGTTGGGCTTGCTCCAGTTTCCATCAAACCAGAAGCCTCCTATTTCGCCGTAGTTCGTACAGAGTATTTCGACGCTATCTCTCAAGTACTGTAGATAGCCCTCGAAGTCGCTCTCGAAGCGCAAATCCGTCCAGTCGAGAGTTGTGTGGTAGAGCATAGGGACGATTCCCTCCGCCCTACAGCCGCTAACAAAATCCGCTATCAGGTCGCGATTGGCGGGAGTGTGGAGCGCATCATACTGCGAGAGTCCTCGCGTGTCGTAGAGGCTAAAGCCGTCGTGGTGTCGACTGGTGAGCGTGATGTACTTCATGCCCGCGTTTTTCGCAAGACGGGCGATTTCTGCGCCGCTAAAGCCCTCTGCGGTGAAGGTCTTCATTCGCTCCATGTACTCCTCTGTGGGTATATTATGAAGATGTTTCGCCCACTCGCCCTTCCCGATTTGGGAGTAGAGTCCCCAGTGAATGAACATCCCTAAGCCCATGCGTTCAAACGCCGCGATGCGCGGGGCGGGAGTTGGAATGGGGCGTTGTTCGTCGTTGATTGCCATTGTTTATCGCCTCTCTCTATTTGATGCGTATTTTAGGATTTGCAGAGCGCAAAGTAACGCCTATTTCAACAGAAGGCGACAAAATTCCGCAAAATACTGAAAAAAATGTGTACCTCTCCAAAAAGTGGGGATTGTGGTATCTTCTCTGTATCGTCCCCTTTAAGGAGAGTTCCCATGCCCCGCGTCCGTGTAGCGCTCGAAGATGAC
>CAIJLM010000468.1 GCA_903821495.1 uncultured Chthonomonas sp.
GTAGTCTTCCTCAGTACGAGTGTCGAGCGTACTTTGAAAGACGGGGATGTGGAACTGGTCGAGTATACCCAGTAGCGGGTCTACAAATTCGCTGGTCTGCTGGAAGGAGGGTAGCCCGCGTTTTTCGCCTGCGCTCACATCGTTCTGATAGAAGATATAGCCGTGCGGCACTACCTTTAGGCTAAGGCTAACATTCATATCGAGCGACTGATGCGTCGTTCTGATAAGCGAATCGCGGTAACGAAAGCCAAACCCTTCCAACGAACTGTAGCTTGGCACAATGGGGATAGCTTGCGTGTTAGCGCGTATGTTCTTCCGAAAAGAGGGCAACGCGAAGAGTCTCTTTTCCCCCGCGTAGACGCTAACGTGTTTCGCTAGAACGCCCTTAGTAGGGCTATAAGTCAAACTTTTCGCGGCAATCCTGTAGTCGGGATGCTCGTCTTCACAGGTCGTGAAGATACCGTCCTCTAGCGTATAGACCTGATTATCGCCGATAGTGATACGCTTCCCCTCCATTTTGAAGAGAAGCGTGTTGAGCGTCGCAGAGGTGACGCTACCTGTCTGTTTTATGAGGTTAAAGTCAAGCGTTTCACCACGAAAGTGCCCCTCTGGATTGACTAGACGCAACCCGCCTGTCGCCTTAATCACTCCCTTTTCGGCGCTATAGTCTACGCTTTGGGCTTTCAAAACCGTTAGTCCTAGCGCGGGAGCGAGCGGCTTTTTGGTATCTAGCGGGGTCAAGGGGCGAAATCGCACAAGGACATCTCCCTGCGCCTGAAACGCGCTTTTCCCCATAGACCAGTGTAGCTGCTTAAAATCGCTGACCGCAATCCGTCCTGTTTTGGGGGCGTTGATAAGCGGCGCAGGGGCTTTCGCGCTAGGGTCGTTCTCCTCCGCCTTGCTGGGCGTAGCGAGAGCGAAGCACAAAACAGAGGCGGCAATAGAGAGTGGTAGGTGTCGTCGCGTCAAAGAGTCTGCCTTGCGTTATGATTAGGGATAGTCATCGTCGAAATCTTGTACAATTTTGTCCTCAGAGCGCCTATCGGCGGGTAGGAGGGTTCGGAAGAACTCCTCGTCGTAGGTTCTCGTCTTCACTACGACGGGCATAGGCACGGCGTGACCGAATATCAGGGCTTGCTGACGAGTCTCAAGGCTTCCCAACACGTTGCGGAGGCTACTCGCCCCGTGTACGCCCGTAAGAACCGCGTTAATGTCCTTCTCATCGTCCAGTAGACAGCAGATTTTCGTGCCGACCTGCGAAAGTATCTCGTCGTCTATCTGACTGGGGCGCTGGTCTACAATGAGCAGTGTGACGTTGTACTTCCGCATCTCACGCGCTATCGTTCCGAAGATGGTCTGCTCTGCGAGTTGGGGCGTAAGGAACTTATGCGCCTCCTCAATGGTGATGACCAGAGGCTTGGGCGGCGGGCTGTCTGAGCCTAGCGCCACTTCGGTCATCTCGCGGTACTTCTCATGGATGAGCCGCGTTAGGATGTTCACGACGAGCATATACTGGATGGGGCGGTCAAACTGCCCGAACTCTAGTACCACATGATACCCGCTTTGGAGTTCTCTGAGTATCGTATTAACCGCGTTATCCTGTTTTGAGAGGTTTGGGAGGAGAAAAGTTTCACAATCCTTTGCAAGCCGTTGCAGTCGCCGCTGTAGAGCCGACATTGCGCCGTGATGTACGTTGTGGTTCTCTACATACTCTTTGAGGTCGTCGTTGTCCATTTCGAGGAACTTTTCGAGCCAGTTCTCCTTCCACTCGCTGATAAGGCTGTAGCAGGTCTCCACGGTCGTGGCGGGTAGGTTCAGCTCTTTCTGTAGCAGAAGAATGTCCTCCGCCGTTATCTGACTGTAGGGTATCTGCACTACGTAGTCGTGTGGGCGGCGCGTTCGCCGAGCGTGCGCCTCATCGAGCGTAAATATCTTTACCCGACTTCCGAAGTGCTGCTTTAGCCCCTTCGTCTTGCGCGAACCGCCCTCCTGAGTCCCCTCCCAACCGTACTCGCTGTGCATATCGAAAATCAGGTTGACGGCGTTGTTCGCCTTGATAACCCCGCAGTGGCAGAGGCGCGTGAGGAAGGTTTTCCCCGTGCCGCTCTTCCCGAATATCGCGTTGGAACGCTCTACCCAGCGGTCTAGGTTGAGGCAGACGGGGGTGTCCATATCCAGCGGCTCCCCGACATGGAAGAAACTGCCGTGCGGGCTGTCCTCCCGCCCGAAGACTCGCGCTACATCGTCGCTGGTCGCCTCGAAGACGGGGCTAAAGTGGGAGGGTATGGTCTTGATGGGGAGGAGTTCGTCCTGACTTTCGGACGTGACGGTGTTGGGTATCATCAGCATAGGGCGCATTTTGACGATGCCGAACGTGTTGATACCGCGCAAAACGGTCTGCGTGAGCGTATCCTCCTTGCGCGGCGGCGTGACAAGGAAGCCGGAGTGCGAGGCGGAGAGTTGCACGTCGTTGAGCATGGCGAAGTAGCGGTTTCTGTCGCCGCGAATCACCATGAACTTTCCCACGCGAAGGTCTTCAATGCTTTTGCCCTCCGCGAGGCGTATGTCCAGCCCCTCCGAGAGGGAGCCGCGCACGATAACGCCGACCTCCTCCGCCTCTATTTCGTTGTTCGGCTGTCCGAAATCGCCCAAGTGGGATGTCCTTCCGACTTAACGCTTTCGCGCAAGCATTACGCCATCGCCAATAGGAACCAGGCTAGAGGTCACGCGCTCATCGGCGTGTACTTTCGCGTTCAGGGCGCGAATCGCTACCGTGTCGTCGTCCTGCGCGGTCTCGTCAATCACGCGCCCATGCCACAGCGTGTTGTCTACCGCGATAAGCCCGCCCGTGCGAAGCAGGATAAGCGCACGCTCGTAGTAGAGGTCGTAGTTGTTCTTGTCCGCATCTATGAAAGCGAAGTCGAACGTCCCCGCCTGTCCCTCCGCGATAAACCTATCTAGCGTCTCCACCCCCGGCGCAAGGTTCAACACGATTTTGTGCGATACTCCCGCCTCCGCCCAGTAGCGTCGCCCGATAGAAGTCCACTCCTCGCTCACGTCACAGGCGTACACCTTGCCATCTTCCGGCAGGGCGCTCGCTACGACCAACGAACTGTAGCCCGTGAACACTCCGACTTCGAGGGTCTTTTTCGCGCCGATAAGCTGTACCAGAAGCGCCATAAACGAGCCTTGGTCGGCGGCAATCTGCATCCCGCCCATCGGTAGGTGGCTGGTCTCTTCACGCAATCGGCGCATTACATCGGTCTCGTGTAGAGAGACGGAGAGTAGATAGTCGTAGAGCGCTTCGTCTACGTTGGTGGTGCGCTTTAGCATAACTTGGGAACTCCTTAGAGGGTTTGAGTATTTTTGAGAAATCGTCGCTATCTCCCCTCTTATTCACTCCATAACTCCCAATTTCCTGCTGTATCTGAGTTCACATTCAGCCTGTATCGGATTTGATAGACAGGACGCTACGAAAAAAGCGATACTTAGAAGTACAATATAGAGGTAATTCAGGTAATTTTAGCGGCTTTTCAGCCGAAAA
>CAIJLM010000469.1 GCA_903821495.1 uncultured Chthonomonas sp.
CTCGTTATGGGAACA
The DNA here is from genome assembly GCA_903821495.1 of uncultured Chthonomonas sp. Lineage (GTDB taxonomy): Bacteria > Armatimonadota > Chthonomonadetes > Chthonomonadales > Chthonomonadaceae > CAIJLM01. Next base: position 16 of record CAIJLM010000469.1, read on the forward strand.
AGCGGAGTAAATTTCTCAGGATTAGCCAGTGGAATAGATACCGAATCCATTATTCAAAAACTGCTTACTATTGAAAAACAGCCCGGCGTAGCGCTTCAAAAGCAGCAGACGGCGTTATTGGATAAGCAGAAGGCGTATCAGACCGTGTCGGCTTCCATTCTTTCGCTTCAAGCGACCTCCTTAACCCTGAACCGTCTTAGGGCTTTTGATTTGGTTCAAGCGACTAGCTCGGATGAGACCTCCGCAACCGTGACCGCTACCGCAGGGGCGCAAATCGGGCAACACGACCTTGTTGTCAACAGCCTCGCCACCACGCAAAAAGTAGGAACCAAGACCTTTACCAGTCAGACCGACCCTTTAGGCTTCAACGGGCAGATAATCGTCAACGGGAAAGCCATTCAGGTGCGCGACACAGACACCCTCCAAACGCTTGCGGGTAACATCAATGCGTCGCAATCGGGCGTGACCGCATCCATCATCTCCCCCGATTCCACCTCCTATATACTCACTTTGGGAAGCAACACTTCGGGGGCGCAGGGCAAAATCAGCCTCGCGGATTCGGGGAGCGGAACCTTTCTCAGCAGTACGCTAGGGATACTTGGAAGCGGAACTTCGCTGTCTCACGCTATCAGTACGACGGGAGCCTCCTCCCGCAACTTTAGCGATAGCGCCACCAGCGTCGGGACGCTTCTAGGGCTCAGCGCCCCCCCCTCCGGAACCGTTCAGATTGCGGGGCAGAGCGTCTCTATCGACCTCTCGACAGATTCGCTCTCAGGAGTCGCCGCTAAGATAAACGCGGCGAGCATTTCAGGAGTCTCCGCAAGCGTAAAATCGGTAACAGACCCTACCACGCAGGTGGTAACGCAACGCCTCGATATTAGCGGAACCCAGTCGTTTACAGATAGCGGTAACGTACTGAGTAATCTTGGCGTTATTCAGCAGAACTACGCTACGGGACGGGAACTGACGCAGGGCGCGGACGCCTCGTTTTCTATTGACGGTATTCCCGGAACCCGCTCTAGCAACTCTATCACCGACCTCGTGTCGGGAGTGACTATCAGCCTTCTGAAAGATGGGGGGGCTAAGTCCACCATAAACATTACGCCGGACACCGCCACGATTTCGGGGCAGATAAACTCCTACGTTACGGCGTACAACAAACTCGTGGACACGGTGCAGAGTTTCAACACGTTCGATGCCTCCACAGGCGCAACAGGAGCGCTCTTCGCGGATGTCACAACTCAGAACGTGATAGATAATTTGACTTCGGGAATCACCTCGCAGATAAGCGGGCTGAACTCCAGTTTTAGCAACATATCGCAGGTAGGCGTTACCCTAGACCAGACAGGACACCTGAGCGTTGATGACTCCGCCCTCACAAAGGCGCTCACTACAAACCTCAAAGATGTGGCGCGTATCTTTCGTTCAGATGGTTCCCCCTCCAACCCGCTCGTCCGATTTGTGTCGAGTAGTTCGCACACTGTCCCAAGCGGCTCCGCGGGATACGCTATCAACATCACTCAGCCCCCTCTACAGGCGAACACGACGGCGGGAACGGCGCAGACACTGCTTCTCGCCCAAGATGAGACGCTCACCTTTGGAGGTTCGCTATTAGGGGCGGGAACGACTCCCCCGTTTACTAGCGGGAAGGCAGTCACTATTCGGGCGGGCAGTAGCCTCGCCGATGTCGTCTCCGCCATCAATGGCGACGCGAACGTGGGGAAACTTATTGCGGCGAGCATTGACAGCAACGGAAAACTGAAGATTAACTCTCGCCAGTATGGTAGCGGCGCTCAGTTTTCGGTTATTTCTAGCGTTGCCGATTCAGGGAGCGGCGACACTACGGGTATCGGCTCTAGCGCAATATCGGCGACGGGCAGAGATGTGGCGGGAACGATTAACGGGGAGACGGCGCGAGGGGCGGGGCAGTTTTTGACGGGGACTCAGGCGGGCGGCAAGACGAACGGGCTACAGGTTCAGATAACGGCGACCACCGCAGGAAGCCTCGGAACGATTACGTATACGAGCGGCGTAGCGCAGTTTGCACTGAATGCAGGAACCGCAGACACAGACGCAACGAACGGCGTTTTGACTCTCGCCTCAAACTCCATTCAAGACAGTATCACCGCCATTCTACAGAACGCTACGGATTTGGACGCAAGGGTGAAAGCGAAGGAGGCGAGTTTGCGGGCGCAGTTTACCGCGATGGAGACGGCTATCTCCAATATCAAGTCCGCCTCCGCAGGTCTCTCCACTCTCGCATCGCTTCCGGTCTATAGTTCTAGCTCAAGCACAACATCGGGTTAAGCAAACCCCTGAAGGGAGCGGATAAGTTTTCATGTCTTTTGCAGATATGCCTTTTAATCACGCCGCCGAAGAGACGTTCAAAGCGTTTATCAAACCGGCGATAAAGCCTCTCCAACCCGCCAAAGATTCCGCAAGGCAGGGCGAGGCGACCCAACGCCCTAACCCTATGGCGGCTCGGACGCGCAATCAGTACTTGCAGGCTCAGGTGGAGACGGCAAGCCCGACTCGGCTGGTAATTCTGCTCTACGAGGGCGCAGTTCGCTTCTGCTATCTCGGCGCGGAGGCGATGAGCGCGGGTAATCTGGAAGAGCAGAACAAAAATATCTTGCGGGCGCAAAAAATTGTGAGCGAACTCATGGGATCCTTGAACAAGGAGAGCGGGGGAGAGGTCGCCGAGAACCTGATGCGAGTCTACCTGTATATGCTAGACCGCTTGGTGGATGCGAACTTCGAGGACAACTCGAAAGCCATTCACGAGGTGATAGGGCTACTGGGCGAACTGAAAGCCTCATGGGAAGAGGTAGACCGCCTGACTACCATCGCGAGTAGCCAGTCGGGAGGGGCGATAAACCCCTTCACAAATAGGCGAGATTAGAGAGGGCTATAGAGTGATACACGGACAGAGAACGCCGCCTGAAACGGACATACTGCACACAGATTCGCGCTGTCGCCCCCTCCTCCGCCTTCGCCAACTTGCGACGGAGATAGCCGCCGCTTCAGAGCGCAACGACCTTAATATCGTAGAACGCGCCACCGCCCTCTTGCCCGATGCAGTGGAGCAGTGTAGGGGTATAGACCCTGACTTGGCGCGCCAAAACGTGGAGGTTATGCGCTTCATCAGCGAGACGCATAAGATGCTCTCAGACTGCGACGCGACGCTTCAAAACACCAAAGCGGACATCGCTACAGAGTTGCGGCGGGTGCGTATGACGCAAAAAAATAGAGAGTGGGTTCAACAAAATCAACGCGCTGTCGTGGGCAGGCGCTTAGACACATCAAAATAGAAAAGAGGAGTCTGCGAGTTATTTGGCGAATAGGGGATTTGAATAAACGAAACTGCGTATGCTTACAGAGAGCATACGCCTTGCGCTTGGAGAACCATGGAATACCCTGTTTACCTTGATAACGCCGCCACCACCGCCGTAGACCCCGCTGTAGTGGAGGCTATGCTACCCTATTTTCTCTCCGCTTACGGCAATCCCGCCACCCTCTACGGTGTAGGCATGATGGCGCGTGAGGCGGTAGACCACGCCCGCGAAGCGGTGGCGGATATGATTAACGCCTCCCCGGACGAAATCGTCTTCACTTCCGGCGGAACGGAGGCGGATAACGCCGCCATAAAGGGCGTAGCCGCCGCTTACGCCGACAAAGGCAAGCATCTCATCACCTCCGCGATAGAGCATCACGCCGTCCTCGAACCGATGGAGACCCTCGCTCACAGCGGCTATGAGTTGGATATCCTCCCCGTAGATTCGGAGGGGCGTATCTCTCTAGAAACATTGAAAAGCCTTCTGCGCCCCGACACGCTTCTCGTCTCCATCATGCACGCCAACAACGAAATCGGAACCATCCAACCCATCGGCGAAATCGGCTCCCTCTGCCGCGAAAACGGCGCTCTGTTTCACACCGACGCAGTGCAGACCTTCGGTAAAATCCCCCTCAATGTTCGCGAACAGAAGATAGACCTTATGAGCGTAAGCGCACATAAACTCCATGGACCCAAAGGCATCGGGTTCCTCTATGTACGGCGCGGAACCAAACTCCATCGCTTTATGGAGGGAGGCGGTCAAGAAAGAGGCTACCGTTCAGGAACTTTGAACGTGCCCGGAATCGTAGGACTAGGAAAGGCTACCGAATTAGCGAAAGAGCGGATGGAGAGCGAAGCCAAGCGCCTGACCACTCTTCGCGATGTATTTATCGCAAAACTGATGAATACCGTGTCGGGAGTCAGCGTGAATGGTTCGCGGGCGCATCGCCTACCCAATAACATAAGCGTCTGTATTGAGGGGATTCAGGGCGAAACGCTACTGCTTGCGCTTGACGCATCTCGTATATGCGCCTCCGCAGGCTCCGCCTGTAGCACGGGTTCTATGGAACCCTCTCACGTTTTGAAGGCGTTGGGGGTCTCTCGCGACCTTGCAAGGGGCGCGGTTCGGATTACTTTAGGGCGCGAAACTACGCTAGAATCGCTGGACTACACCCTAGACGCGCTGGAGCGAAGCGTACAAGGATTACGCGAACTTTCAGGCGCGGGAACGAATTACTAAGGCTCAAGAGAATTTTGCGACTGTTTGCAAATTTCGCATGAGATAGCAATCGTAATTTGTGGAAAGTTTTTAAGAAACTGGTGAAAAAAGCGCTTGACAAACAAGAGAGCCTATCTTATAATACGTTCAAGAGGAACTATTGCACCTATTTCCACAAGTTACTTTGTGAAGGATTGAACAAGCAGAGGGGTAAAAGGGTTTTGACGACAGTGAAAACCTCTGCCTCCGCTCTCCCCAAACAGACAAGGCAGTTTTGGCATCGGGTACACTAGGGAGAGAGCGGAGTACTGTACGTAGGGGTAGCGCAATGCCCAACGCCGTAGGGCTAGAATCTTCGGAGTGAAGAGAAGAGCTGTTTTGCGCTGATGATAGGGGATTGGTTGGGACAGGTATCGCTTCGTTTTATCTCGCACAAAACACTCATCAGACGAACTGTAAACAGTTCCTTAACTCCGTAGCCGTCCCCCGCGCTCTTGACTATACAACGCCTGCCCATCTTAAAAACATAGGAGTGGCCTTGATGAGCGAAAACACCGCTATCAAAGAAAGACCGACGAACCATCGTCTCTCCTCCTCCGCATTTGACACCGCTACTCATGAAGACGAGAACGAAGATGCCTTCGACGGCGATGCCTCAGAAGACCTTTTGCCCCTAGATGACCCTGAACTCATTCGCGCCTCCTCCGCTTTCAATGAGAGCGAAGAGGCGGTGGAAGCCTCCGCTTTTCTAAATGAAGCGGGAAGCCTGACTTCTGAAAGCGTTCATACTCTCTTCGGGGGAAGAGACGCCCATTCACGCAATGACGAGAGCCTCCAAGTCTGGATGAGCCGCGCTCGCGGAGCGCAACTCCTCACCGCAGACGAAGAGATACGCCTCGCCAGAGCTGTTCAACGCGGAGACAAAGCCGCCAAAGACAAACTCACCGAAGCCAACCTCCGACTCGTTGTCTCTATCGCAAAGAAGTACAGCGTGCGCGGAATACCTCTACCCGACCTGATTCAAGAGGGAAACATCGGTCTCATTCGCGCTGTAGAGAAGTTCGACCCCAGCAAGGGCTACCGCTTCAGCACCTACGCCACCTGGTGGATACGCCGAGCCATCGCCCGCGCTATCATCAATCAGGGGCGCACTATTCGCATACCCGTCTACGTCGCCGAGATTATTCACAAAATCGTCAAAGCCTCTAGCCGACTGCGCCAGCAACTCCTCCGAGACCCAACCGTTGAAGAGGTGGCGCGAGAGCTAGAAATCCCCGTAGAGCGCGTGAACGAAATCATGCGAATCGCGATGGAGCCGCTCTCCCTTGAGACTCCCGTCGGCGAAAAAGATAACAGCCAACTCTCCGATTTCATTCAGTCTCACTCCGCCGTATCGCCCTCCGAAGCCACGCTGAACCTGATTCGCCGCGAGCAAATCGAAGAGGTGCTAAACAAACTAACAGACCGCGAGAAGGACGTTTTGCGAATGCGCTTCGGTCTGGACGACGGATACGCCCGCACCCTTGAAGAGGTGGGCTACCGCCTCAAAGTCACCCGTGAACGAGTGCGTCAGATAGAACTCCGCGCCCTCAAGAAACTGCGACACTACGGACCCCATGAGTTGATTCGGCACTAATCTAATTTGAGAGCGAACACGCAGATTCGCTCCTA
>CAIJLM010000470.1 GCA_903821495.1 uncultured Chthonomonas sp.
AATGAAGCCCCATAGCCCTCCAAAACTGATGACGGTAATGATAAAGCGGCAGAAGGGCTATTCGCCTACAACAGGCGATTGGGAGTACCTTGTAACAAAAGGAGACGGGGAGCTACAGGCGCGGGGCAAAATCGCAAAGTGCCAAAACTGCCACGCCAAGCAGAAGAAAACCGACTACGTTTTTCGCACGTATAGAGAGTAGACCGCAATGGAGAGCGGAACCGGACACCGTCCCAACGCAAAGAACAAAAACCAGAGCGAAATGTTTCAACATGATTTGCCTCCTTAGGCTGACCGATTAACGTGATATGTCCAGATTCGGGTCTATGAACTTCAACGACTCTTGGTAAGACTGTCGCACCTTCTCATCCTTCTCCGTCTTCAACGCCGATTTCAGCAAAGGGACGGCTCTGTCGCGCAGACCTGTCAACTTGTGATTTAAAACACGCTTTATGAACTCGCGCACGTCTCTGTCCCCATCGTTAAGCGCCGAAATAAGCGCTCTTACAGCATCGTCGCCTCCAACACTCTCTAAAGCGTTAATCGCGCCATACCGCAGAGCCTTATTTTTATCGTTGTGGAGGACATACGCCAAAGCGGGAGTAGCGGGTCTCCCCTTCTCGCGCCAATCGCGAATTACGTCGATTGCCGCTCCACGCTCATTTGCGCCTCGCAAGGTTGTTATGAATTGAGCGAGGGCGGTAACTGCGACACTGGCTACTATTACATCGCCGTCAGGCATATTGAGCGCATGAATGGCGCAAAAACGCACGTTTACATCGTTATCCGTTCTAAGCGCCTTCCCAAGAACCAGAGCCGTTTCCCCATCATTACGCCCTACTGAACCAAGCGCTTCCGCAAGCCTACACCTCACCGCGGAACTCTTCTCACGCTTAAACGCCAAAATAAGCGCGGGAAGGGCAGATTTACCAGATTGCCCAAAAGCCTGAAGAGCGTACCCCGTAGCATGGCGCACATCAGAGTCCGGGTCGCTGAGAGCGACAGTCAAAGGTCGCGCAGAACGCTCCGAAAACGTTTGGCTTGCCGCCAAAACGTTCACTGCGTTCCGACGCGCTACCGCATCCTTATCTTCCGTGATAACCTCCTCAAGGTATGGAACGGCGCGAACGCCCATCCCCCGAAGTTTCGTGATGGCGCTCAGAGTCACACTCTCATTCGTTGAGTGCAGGTCAGCGACAAGTTTAGATACCTCCCTCTCCCGTGCGTACTGAATATAGAGATACACCCCTCCCGCACAGACCAGAACCCAAACTGTAGATAAAATGCGCTTTAGCATAACTGTCTCCCCAAATTGCGAATACAAGGGATAGAATCCTCTGATTAGACCATACACTATAGCTATTCGTCACAGCGCATCTGTTTCCCTTCCTACCACGTGCGCCTGTCAAAGCGCCTCGCCTATCATAGCGAAAGATAACTCTGGTACAATAGGCGGTACGGGTCGCCGTGAGACACAGAAGGCGACGACGCAAAGAAAGTGAAGAGAACATGAACTACCGACGACTGGGCGCTTCCGGGCTAAAGGTATCCGAGATATGTCTTGGAGCGTGGATAAACTTCGGAGATAGAATTGACGACGCGCAGACCTTCGAGGTTATAGACGCGGCGATAGAGGAGGGCATAGACTTCTTCGATACAGCGGATGTCTACGCGGGAGGCAAGGCGGAAGAGGTGATGGGGCGCTGGATGAAGGGTAAAGACCGCAGGGCGCTTACCATCGCCACAAAGGGGCGCGGGCGAATGTGGGCGGGAGTGAACGGCGAAGGGTTGAGCCGAAAGCACCTGATGGATGCCTGCCACGACAGCCTGAGACGGCTACAGACCGACTACATCGACCTCTATCAGGTTCACTGGCCCGACGGGGAGACTCCCCTAGAGGAGACGCTACGCACGCTGGACGATTTGGTGAAGCAGGGCAAAGTCCGCTACATCGGTTGCTCGAACTTCGGAAGCGAACTCATTGGAGAGGCGGCGCGAATATCAGAGACGCACAACCTCAGTAAGTTCGTCTCGTCGCAACCCTACTACAATATGCTTGGGCGAGGCGTTGAAGAGCGCGATACTCCGCGTTGCGTGAAAGAGGGTCTGGGGCTGATTCCCTACTCGCCTCTCGCGCAGGGGCTACTCTCCGAAAAGTATCTGGGAGGAAATATTCCGGAGGGGAGCAGAGGCGTGGGCAACCGCCACATCGAAGACAATCTGAAGAAACACCTGCCGACGATTCAGGCGCTGGGCAAGTTCGCCCATGACCGCGACCTCACTCTCTCGCAACTCGCGTTGGCTTGGCTTCTGCATCAGCCCGCAATGGCTTCGCCCATTATCGGAGCCACTCGCCCGGAGCAGGTGCGCGAAAACGCGAAAGCCTCCGCAGTCAAACTCTCCGCAAACGAACTCGTAGAGATACGGGATATTCTGAACCCAAAATCGGAAGTTTGATAGTCTGAGGGTTCGCCGCACTCTTCTTTTTTGGCGACCCCGCCCACTATCCGCGCTAGAGCCTATAAAACAGGCGAGTTTAAGGGCGGAGTGACATTCCCCCCAGAAGTCACTCCGCCCTTATCTTGCCCTTCCGCTCGAAACGCAGTCTCTATGTGTCAACGTTTCGTGGAAGGAATTTGGCTACGAGAAACGCCCCCCGGCGCTTCTCGTAGCGCATCTGTGTTTAACAGCTACATCCTTTTAGACGGTTCCTGATAGTTTGTCTGTTCGGACTAGACAAAAGTTTTTTGAAAACATTTTTGTCCGCTGTCAGCGCATTTGGTGGTGCGCTCAACTCTAGTTTTATTATAACATTGTCAGCCAGATTTGACAAGGGGTTTTTGAAAATAATTTGTAAAATTTCACTAGACAAATAAAAAGCATTGAAACACCGCGCCCCCTCTCTCCCGCCCCCATATCGAAAGCGCAGGAGCGAGGCTACTCTAAAGTTTAGGCTTGGATTGGCTCTATTGACGGGCAAAGACTGAACTTGAGGTAGAAGACAAAAAAACCTTTCGCCGTTACAATAGGGCTAAGGGAGAAAACTCATGAACAGGTATGAACAGAGAGTGTCTAGTGTCGCGGCGACTTGCAGGCGGGTTCTATTTTCGCTCAAGCGAGGTCAGGTTGCGCCCGCCGTCATCTTTGCCACTGCGCTCTTTGCGCCAATAGTATCCACCGCTCAACAGAACCCTGCGAATGCCTACCACGTTACTATTTTGGAGGCGCCGGAGGGCGTGAAAGAGCTAACTGTCAACGGAATCGGTTCAGGGCAAGCGGTAGGTTATGCAAGCAGTGTTGGTCCCCTTCACGCCATTATGTGGAGCGCAGGGGCGCATCGCCCTATAGATATGCACATACCCGGTTGTAGCGAGACGCGCCTTAATGGGGCTTCCGGAAAAACGCAGGTCGGGCAGGCATTGGGGCCCGCAACCAACAGTGATATGCACGCCGTCCTCTGGCGCGGCGCGCCGCAAAGCGCGGTTGACCTTAACCCTATGGGGGTAAGCTTCTCTGTGGCGCTCGGTTGCGGCGGCAATCAACAGGCGGGGGTAGCGCACTCAGGCGACCCGCTCGAAATCGCGATATTTTGGAAGGGCACAGCGGAAAGCGCAGTGAATCTGCATCCAAACGGCTTTCTAGCATCACGCGCAGTAGCGACGGATGGGCGTAGGCAGGTTGGAACAGGCTTGGCGGCAGTGCGCGTCACCCATGCGCTTCTCTGGTCTGGCTCGGCGCAGAGCGTGACGGATTTGCACCCGGTTGGATGGGGTAACTCCTATGCCACAAGCATTGATGGCAAGACACAGGCGGGTTACGCGGATTCGGATGGCAAAGCCTCGCACGCTATGCTATGGTCTAGCGTAGCGCGAAGCGCGGTGGATTTGCACACTGCCAATTTCGAGAGTTCTCAGGTGAATGGGATTCATGCAAACGTACAGGTTGGCTTCGGCGGACGGAACGGACACAATCACGCTCTGCTTTGGCAAGGCTCGGCGCAGAGCGCTTTCGACCTTGAGAGCCTGCTCCCCGGCTACGAAAACTCGGAGGCTATAGCGATTGATGAATTGGGAAACATCACAGGGAAAGCCTACAACAAAACGACACATCGTTGGGACATTATCCTCTGGCAACATCTGGGTAGCGTCCCCCGTCAGTCATGACGTATCGCTGTTACGATTAAAAATAGAAGGATGAAACGACTATGCTACGAGACATAAGAGACCTGCACGGCGCGACGCTACACGCGCTGAACGGAGAGATTGGGCGGGTAGAGGACATTCTCTTCGACGACGAGTACTGGACAGTGCGGTATCTGGTAGTGAATACCGGGAGCTGGCTTTTCGGACGCAAAGTTCTGATTTCGCCATTGGCGTTCGGAATTTTCGATTGGGAAGAGAGAGCCATTTACGTCAATCTCACCCGCGAACAGGTCGAGAATAGCCCCGGCGTAGAGACAGACGCGCCCGTTTCGCGCCAGTGGGAACGAAGCTACTACAACTACTACACCTGGCCCTACTACTGGGGCGGCGTAAACGGCTGGGGAGCCTACAGCAACCCCGGCTTGATGTTCTCTCAGCAGGTTGGCAATAACGAAAAGACGCGCCTAGATGAAGAAGCCTCTCCACGATATAGCGACGATGTTCATCTGCGTAGCGCGAACGAGGTGACAGGCTACGGAATCACCGCTACCGACGGTCATCTGGGTCATGTGGAAGGCTTTATCGTGAACGATGAGACATGGCGAATAGGCTATATCGCGGTAGACACGCGAGACTGGTGGCCCGGCAAAAAGGCGCTGGTTCCTCCCGACTGGATACAGGAGATGAACTGGCCCGATAAAGCCGTGACTGTCTATGCCTCCCGCGAACAGATTCAAAACGCGCCTGAGTGGAACCCCAGCGAATCTATCAGCCCCGAGTTTGAGGATAGACTGTACCACTACTACATCGCGCAACACCCTTTGCATCGCGAACCTATCGTGGTGTAAAGATTTGGAGGGGGTGTTAAGAGTCTTCAACGTCCACCCCCTCTAAATCCCTTCCCTACCCCACTACTAAACGGTATCGGAGATTGGGGATAGGTCTGGCATCATGTATAGCGAAAATAGTCACGCCTTAACTATTCACGAGGAGATGCCAAGTTGGACTTAGATAAGCCTGTAATACGTGAACTGCCTGAGCCTATAAAATGCGACGTATGTAAAATCCGATGGCCCGAAAAGGGGTATCAGATGCAGATGTGCGCGGGATGCCGGGAGAAACTCCTTCACCCTCCTATTCCAATGTCTATCCGTGGCGCGGCGGGCGTTATTGCGTTACTGGCGCTCGTCGCCTTTACGCAGTTCCCCGCCGCATTGAGCGCAGGAGTCGCCTTTGAACGAGGACGAAACGCAGAAAAAGAGGGCAAATATCAGGATGCGGAAGGTTATTACAGGCGAACGCTGTCCCTCTTTCCGCGCTCCACCCTGGCGTTAGCGCGAACAGGCATAGCCGCCTATCACGCAGGCGACATGGAGACCGCGCTGGAGGATCTGCAAAAAGTGGCTGGTCGGGAGGTGAGTAAAGAGTTGGCGGATGAGGTAAATAGCATTATTCAAGAGATAGATACGCAGGTGGAGGAGTATGAGCGTTCCCAAAAGGGACAGCGCGGCGCTCCTGCGAACGCGGGAGGGCAGAATCGATGATACCCGGATTTCTCATTTCGATACTCACTTTTCCCGGTGTTATCGTACACGAAATCGCGCACGTACTGTTTTGCAGGATGTTTCGCGTAGCCATTTTCGATGTCTGCTACTTTCGCTTTGGCAATCCGGCGGGGTTTGTGGTACACGAAAAACCGCGCAATCATATACACCACCTTCTGATTGGAATTGGTCCCTTCTTCGTCAACTCAATCGTGGGGGCGCTCATCGCAAGCCCTGCTGTGATACCTGTGATAAAGTTCGAGGCTGGAAACCCTCTCCAATACGTTTTAATATGGCTTGGAGTCTCGATTGCTATGCACGCCTTTCCGAGTACCGGAGATGCGGCAAGTATTTGGGAGGCAGTTAAGGGGAGTGACGTTCCCGCGCTTGTAAAGGTGGTCGCTTACCCCGTGGTAGGAATAATCTATCTGGGCGCGTTAGGCTCTATGTTCTGGTTGGACGCTCTTTATGGTATAGCGATAGCGGGCGTACTGCCAAACCTATTGATTTCGCTGTTTGTAAAGTGAAGGGGATTGGAAGCGAGGAAGTTATGACATCAACAACACTCTTAGAAAAAAACCCAACGGCAAAGAGCAAACCCGCGCCCAAACTAAATCATAGCGCGGGTAAGAGGTGGAAGTACCTGGCTCTGTTTGCGCTTGTAGTCGCCGCTGTAATAGGTTGGCGGATGTGGCAAACCGCTCACACAGTAAACGACGGCGCAAGCGGGCTAATAACCGAAACCGTAAAGCGTGGAGACCTCATTGAAACGGTCTCTGCGACGGGAAGCGTCACCGCGCAGACCGGAGCGCAGGTCAAGATAGGTTCGCAGATAACCGGACGCATTAAGAAACTAAACGCGGATGTGGGCAGTCAGGTGAAGGCGGGGCAGATAATCGCGGAGCTTGACCTCCCCGATGTGCAGGCGCAACTAGACCAAGCGAAGGCGAATCTGGCGGGCGCTAAAACGAAACAGGCGCAGCAGGCGAGCGGTGTGGGGATGCAACAGACGCAGATAAACAGCGCGATACTACAGGCGGAAGCGGGGCGAAACAGCGCTCTCGCTCGCCTCCGCTCCGCGCAGGCGGCTTCCAACCTCCAAAGCGCCCAGACCCCCACGGACATCCAACGCGCAGAGAACGGGGTAGCGGGCGCGAAAGCCGCGCTCTTAACTGGGCAGTCCGCTCTCGCGCAGACACAGGCGGGCGCAGACCTACAGGTAGCCAACGCGCAACAGCAGGTCAATCAGGCGCAAGCCACCGCCGCGAACTCCGATATAAACTTGAAGCGTATGCAAAACCTCTTAGAAAAGGGGTTTATCGCCGCCAGCGTGGTAGACCAAGCGCAAGCCACCGCAACGGTCAATAAATCGCTGATACTCGGAGCGCAACAGAGTCTCGCATTAGTCAAACAGAAGATTACCGCCGACCTCGACGCGGGGCGGAACCTGATGACGCAGTCTGAGCAGAATGTGAAGACCGCCCAGTCCGCTCTGGTAGCCGCTAAAGCGGGAACGTTTATGGACGCTGTAAAGCGGGCGGATGTCGGAGACGCGCGCGCCCTCGTAAGTCAAAGCGAAGCCAACCTAACTCTCGCACGCGGTAACACGGCGCAAAACGTTTTGAAACAGCAGGATGTTCAGCAGGCGCAGGCGGCGGTTCACGCCGTTGAGGAGCAGGTGCGCTTCGCTCAAGCCCAGATGAACAAGACCTTCATTCGTTCGCCCATCACAGGAACCGTTCTACAACTGGCGGCGCAACAGGGCGAAACGCTCGCCGCAGGTCTCTCCTCCCCTACCTTGATTGTGGTGGCTGACCTCAACCGTCTTCAGGTAGATACCTATGTAGACGAAACCGATATTGGAAAAGTGAAAATCGGACAACTTGCAAGCGTTACCGTAGACGCTTTCCCCAGAAAACAGTTTGCAGGGCGCGTTACCAAAATCGCCTCCGGCTCCACCATACAGCAGGGAGTCATTACCTACGACGTGACCGTTGCGCTTGACGGTCACGAGCGTCAACTCAAGCCCGATATGACCGCCAGCGTCACTATTGAGACGGGAAAGCGGACAGGAGTCCTGCTCGTTCCCTCGGAGGCGGTTAAGGTTGGCGTTAATGGCGGAACTGTGAATGTACTTATCACAAAAGACGGCAAATCCTCAACCGAATCGCGCAAGGTGAAAACAGGCGGAACCGACGGAACGAACACCGAGATTCGCGAAGGGCTAAAAGAGAGTGAAATCGTGGTTCTAGCGGGGATAGTCAAAGCGGCGGCGGCTACAAAAAGCGCGTCTCCGTTTGCAGGCGGGGCTAGAGGCGGCAGAGGCGGCGGCGGTGGCGGAGGAGGCGGGAGATGAACCTGCTAGAAAGTCTAAGAGTCGCGCTTGGCGGTCTCCTAAGCAACAAGATGCGTACCGCCCTAACGATGCTGGGAATCATTATCGGAGTCGGCGTGGTGATAGTCGTTGTCGCCATAGGTCAAGGAGCGACGAAGAGCGTCACCGATTCCGTAAACTCGCTAGGAACCAATATCCTCACCATCACTCCGGGCGCTTCGCGTATTCGCATAAACGCCTCTAC
>CAIJLM010000471.1 GCA_903821495.1 uncultured Chthonomonas sp.
CGACAAATAGGTATAAAAACGCGCCTACCAAGGCTTCTATCTCAACTCACCCTCGCTTTATGCCTCCTCGTTGCGTCTCAAGCGCACTCTCAAGCCCAGATAGGCGCTCCTAACACATGGGGTTATAACAGTGCGGGGCAACTTGGAAATGGCGACACAATTTTAAAGAAAACCCCTGTACAGATGGTCGGCTTGACGGGCATAGTGCAGATTTCTTTGGGAGGCAATCACACGCTTGCCGTAAAATCCGATGGCACGGTATGGGCGTGCGGCTCAAACCTCTATGGTCAACTCGGCGACGGCACAAACATCAACCATAGCGCCCCCTTCCAGATTGCGGGGCTAACTAATATCGTACAGGTTGCGGCGGGCAGTTACCACTCGCTCGCTCTGAAGTCCAATGGCACAGTGTGGGCGTGGGGATACAACAATGATGGAGAGTTGGGCAATGGAACGGACGTAAACAGCGCTATCCCTGTTCAAGCGTCTGGCTTTACGGGCGGCGTGAAGATAGCCGCGGGAGGAGGGCACTCGCTCGCCATTAAGTCCGATGGAACCGTCTGGACATGGGGCGACAACTTGGCAGGGCAGTTAGGCGATGGAACTATCCTCAAGAAAAAGCAGCCTACGCTGATAGGCGGGATAGACCATGCCGTGCAGGTTGCGGGGGGAAACACGCACAGCCTAGTTCTCAAGTCAGATGGAAGCGTCCTCGCGTTTGGGAGTGGCTCCCTAGGGCAAATCGGCGACGGAACTTATGAGACGCGCCTTAGCCCTGTAGCGGTTCCCGGCATAAGTAGTGTTGTACAGATTGCTACGGGGCAGGCGCACTCTCTTGCACTAAAGGCGGATGGAACGGTATGGGCTTGGGGATATAATGGGCATGGAGAGTTGGGTGACGGAACTCAAACCACCAGTAACGTCCCCGTCGCTACCGCTCTATCGGGAGTTTTGCAGGTGGCGGGCGGTTCACAACACTCGCTCGCCCTCAAATCCGACCTCACCGTTTGGGGTTGGGGAGCGAATAACTATGGTCAACTAGGCGATGGTAGCAACTCAATGGCTCTCTTGCCTGTCCAAACAGCGGGGTTAGCCGGGCAGACAATGATTTCGGCAGGAGAGTTTCACTCCTCTTCGGTTATCGCGGTGAAAACCGCCACGACCACAACCCCTAAAAACCTCTCCGTTGTCTATGGGAAGCCTCTTACTCTCTCTGCGGTCATCAAGAACAGCCTGAGCGTCGCGCTCGCTCAAAAGGCGATAGACTTCTCGCTAGACGGTATCTATGTGGGAACAGGGATCTCGGACGCATCCGGGAAGGCGGCAGTCACAGTCGGAAATCCTCTTACGTTTCTTGGCGGCTCACACGCTATTGTCGCCTCGTTTGCGGGCGATATTCTCTTGCTAACCTCTCAAGGCGCCGCTACCCTAACGGTCACGCCTTCGGATACCACGCTCACTGCGGGAAATGTTACGGGACGCATTGGAGACAAGAAAAACCTGATTGCCACACTCAAGCGTAAATCCGATAACAAGCCGATGACCAATAAAACCGTCTATTTCAAAAGCGCGGGAACGCTGCTGGGAACCGCTATGACAGATGGCTTCGGCAAAGCGACGCTGGTGTACGCTATTGGCGAAATTTTTGGCGTAGGAGCGTTTCCCGTAAACGTTGGCTACGATGGCGACGCAAGCCACAACGCCTCCTCGACGAACTTCACGCTGACCATCAACCAATCGCCAACGCTATTGAGCCAGTTGAACCTTGCGGGACAGAGAGGCGCGACAGTGGTTCTGACCGCTACGCTGAAACGCACTACTGACAACGTCGGCGTAGCGGGTAGAACCGTTCGCTTTGAGGTGCAAGCCAAGCCCGCAGGTCAAGCCATAACAGACGCTAATGGCGTAGCGACTCTCAACTTTGTCATTCCTGCGAATTTCAGCCTAGGCAACCACAAGATGACCGTTAAATTCGATGGCGACGCGCTCTATCTGAAGTATTCGAATGTCGGCGGAGTTCTGACAGTGAATCCGTAGCCGATATTTGAGCGGATGGCATAAACGCAAAGCCTCCCTTCTGGTAAAACCCAGAGGGGAGGCTTTGTTGTGTTCAGAGCGCAAGTTATCGCCTAAAAGCCGTCGTTCATCCACATAACCGGACCTCGCATAAGCGTCTTAAAATCGGAGTAACCCTGCTCGTCATGCACCTCTAGGCGGTCTGCGCGACGCATTATGTCTAGCTTAGGAGCGCCGAAGTAGACTTGGCTCATCGCCTGAATATCCAGCGAAATTTGCGCCTCCTGTGTGGTTCGTGCAACTTGCGCCTCCCCGCCCTCATACTCCACGCGCCACGTTCCTGTGTTCCAGTCTGCATCAGGGTCGTTGAGAGCGACGACGACGCTACCGCTCTTATCTGCATTGGGTTTCCACGCCTGTAGCGCGGCGGCGAAATCTACCACGCGCCCCTGCATACAGGGTTCTAAGCGCGTTTCGATGTCCCAATGGTAAAACTGAGACCAGAGCGGGTCGTTTTCAGGAGCCACCCAAGTAAACTTTTTGGTCTGCATAGTGTGACGGCGCAAGAGACCAAGTAGCCCGCGTTGCGCCCTCCCCGTAAGAGCGATGAACTCGCGAATACGGGTCTCCTCTTCTTTACCGCCTCGTATCGTAAGGTAGCCCTCCGCCACGCCGTCTCGCTCATAGAGATAGGTGTAGGTATACCGATTGCTATCGTCCTTGAGCCAGTCCCATGCCCTCTCAGCGCGTTGCAAGCACCCTCTGTACCGCTTTGAATAGGATTCGTATAGGCGATGAATAGTAGGGAAATCCGCCTCTGTAGCGGCGCGAACAGCCTCTGTTTCGGGGCTGTTGGGCAAGCAGGAGGAGGTGGCGGCGTACTTTCGAGAAACGCCTACCCACTCCCACCCGAAACGGCGATAGTAGTCCCAACTGAAAGGACCGAGCAGCGAAACAACGTGTCCGCTCTCCCGCATCTGCGCGATACTGTAGCGTAAGCACGCCCCCGCATAGCCCTTGCCGCGCACTGCGGGCAGGCACGCGACCCCGCCGATGCCGCCCATGGGAACGATGGCGCGGTCTCCAAGATAGATGCGGTAGTCGTTGACCACAACGACGCACTGCAACCCCGCCTCGTCAAAGACTCCGCAGATGTAGGATTCGCCGTGTGATGTGTCCACATGGTCATCCACGATACTAAACCCGCCGTGCGAGAAGGCTTGCGCCCAGATAGGACGACCGAAAGAGGACTCCTCTTTCGTTAATACACGAATCTCCAAAATAGATATTTTCCTTTCTTGATTACGCAGTCGGCGGTTCGCGGCGCGGAACCGTAACCGTCCAAAAATCGTGAGCGAGGTAGGTGTTGGGGAAAACTGACTGCGCCTCCGCAAGGAGTTCCGGCAACCCTTGCGCCGTGTCCGCCTCATAGCGAGCGCTGAAGTGCGTAAGAGCGAGCATTTTCGCACCCGCTTGCAGAGCCACCTCCGCCGCCATGATTGCGGTAGAGTGATTCGCGCGTAGAGCCAGCGGCTTGTCGGCGTGCATATAGGTCGCCTCGTGGATAAGTAGGTCGCAGTCTCTACTCAGTTCTATCGCGTTCGGCGTGAAGGTTGTGTCTCCGCAGAATACGATTTTACGTCCGGGCTTCTCTGCGCCTACTAGCGACTTACCGTCTATCTCGCGCCCATCGAGAAGCGTCACGGTTTCGCCGCGCTTTAGTTGACCGTACAGAGGTCCCTCTGGTATTCCTAACTCCTTCGCTCTCTCCACCTCAAAACGTCCGGGCTGTGTTTTTTCGCTCACGGCGTAGCCAAACGCGGTAATACCGTGTGACATCGGAGCGGCGAAAACCTCCACCATCTCTGTATCGCATATCTGCCCTGGTTTGGTAATTTCAATATGAATAGGATACTGCAAACGGGTTCGGCTTATCTCAAGGGAGACTCGAATGTATTCAGAAAGCCCCTGAGGTCCGTAAATCGTGACGGGGCTTTCGATGCTGTCTTGCAGCGAGCGACTCGCAAGCAAGCCCACGAGACCGAAGAGGTGATCGCCGTGCAGGTGGGTGATAAATATCTTGTCGAGTTGGCTAAGACGGAGCGGTGAACGTAGCACCTGATGCTGAGTCCCCTCCCCGCAGTCGAACAGCCAGAGCTTAGACTGCTGGTCGAGTTGGAGGGCAATGCTGGTCACATTGCGCCTACGTGTGGGCGCTCCCGCGCTGGTTCCCAAAAACGTAATTTTCAACGGTCAAAAAACCTCTAAAAAAGTTTGAAATTAGCGCCGCGCCCCCTTGACATTTGAAAACAATTTCTCTACAATAGAAATTGACTCAGAAAGGGGGTGGTGACTAACATGGATAATAGTCAACGAGGTGGCTTGGCGGACTAGCCTGTTTTAGCCGTCTTCTTGTCTCTCTTCGCCCTTCGCTTGCGTCGGCGGATAGATAAAAGAAGTTTACAGGTCATGAACGGGCATCCGCCCGGTTCGCCTACTGAAGCCCGAACGCGCAATGCGCGTTCGGGCTATAATTTTGTCGGTTCAATTTTTTACTTGGAAAACGAGTAACTACTCATGTTAGGGTTTGAGATAGAGAATCTGGAAGTTGGGAGCGAATTACGC
>CAIJLM010000472.1 GCA_903821495.1 uncultured Chthonomonas sp.
ATAACCCTGAACTCTTACGCACTGTACCCCTGTTTTTTGATGAGAGCGTAATCTGGCAAAGTGCAAGAGGAATTCCCAAACAAAAAATGGAATCACTATTCGCAACCACATTTAACGATTCGGAGAGGTTTTATATGAAGAGATTTGCGAAACACAGCCTACTGTTAGGCAGTTTGGCGATACTGGGAACGCTCGGCTACTCGGCGCAGGCGCAGAGCCTTCGCGCCGAGGTTCTCAAGTGCGAATACCGCGCGAACCCCCTTGGCATCGACGTAACCCGTCCGCGGTTTAGTTGGACGCTCGCCTCAAAGGAGCGCGGCGCTGTTCAAACCGCGTATCAGGCGCTGGTCTCCAGTGATGAAGACCGCCTAAATCATCAGCAGGGCGACCTGTGGGATACGGGTAGGGTCTCCTCTGACCAGTCCATTCAGTTGGAGTACGCAGGGAAAGCCCTCCATTCACGCCAACGCGCCTACTGGAAGGTTCGCATTTGGGACAAGGCGGGTAAAGCCTCCGCGTGGAGCAAGCCGCAGTGGTTCGAGATAGGGCTTCTCAGTAGAGCGGACTGGAAGGCGAAATGGATAGGCGCGCCGGACGCTGAAGCGGACTCTACCACCCTGCAAGGCGCGAAGTGGATATGGTATCCCGAAGGCAATCCGCTTGAGGGCGCGCCGAAAGCCACCCGTCACATTCGCTTCGATTTCACCGTTCCACAGGGCAAACGAGTCGCAAAAGCGACCCTACTCGCCTCCGCTGACGACGCTTACGATGCGACGCTCAACGGTAAGAAGGCGGGGGGCGGCGGGAGCTGGAAGGTTGCGGACAGCCACGATATAACGTCAGCCCTTAAAGCGGGAAGTAATCGCCTTGATGTCGCTGTAACAAATGGAGAGCCGGGACCCGCAGGGTTTATTGGCGTGATAGAGTTACGTTATGAGGACGGCGCAATAGACCGCTACACGAGTGGAAGCGCTTGGCAAGCCGCGCTAGAGGCGAACTCCAACTATAAGCCTGCAATGGAGATAGCCAACTTGGGTTCGCAACCCTGGGGAACGCCTACGACAGGCTCCGAATCTCCTAAATCTCCCTACCTGCGCCGCGAATTTGAGGTAGAGAAGACGATAACGAAGGCGCGGGTCTATGTGACTGCAAAGGGCGTGTACCGCCTCTATCTAAACGGTAAGCGCGTTGGAGACGACTACTTTACTCCCGGCTGGACGAACTACCACCTACGCATTCAGTATCAGACCTACGATGTGACCTCTCTCCTTACGCAGGGCGCGAACGCGATAGGCATGGTTCTTGGCGATGGCTGGTACACGGGGCATATCGCATGGGGCGGGCGCAAGCAGTACGGCTCGGCAGTGCGGGGTATGGCTCAACTCGAACTGACCTACTCCGATGGCAGTACGGAGACTGTCGCTACGGATGGCGCTTGGAGAGGAAGGCACGGCGCAATTATCGCCTCCGATAATCTGATGGGCGAGACCTACGACGCGCGCGCCGAGATTCCAAACTGGAACAGCGCAAACGCGGAGGCGAAGGGCTGGAACGCGGTTCTGACAGAGCCGTTCGGCGAGATTCCTGTTGTGGCGAGCGTGGGTTCCGTTGTCCGCAAGTATACCGAAATCAAGCCGCTGACTATCAAAGAGGCTTCTAAAGGCTCCTATGTCTACGACTTAGGGCAAAACATGGTGGGCTGGGTGAGGCTCAAGGTAAGGGGCAAGGCGGGAACCTCCGTTCGCCTCCGCTTCGCCGAGATGTTGAACACCGATGGCTCGCTCTATGTAACCAACCTACGTGGCGCGAAGGCGACAGATACCTACATTCTCAAAGGCGACGGCGTGGAGGAGTACGAGCCTTACTTCACGTTTCACGGCTTCCGATACGTCGAGGTGACGGGCTATCCCGGCGCGCCCAAGAAAGATGCGATAACGGGCGTGGTCGTCACCTCCGCCTTCACGCATACCGGAGAGTTCGCGACCTCGAATCCGCTTGTCAACCAACTTCAACACAACATTATGTGGGGGCAGATGGGCAACTACCTCGAAGTTCCTACCGACTGCCCGCAACGCGATGAGCGGCTAGGGTGGATGGGCGACGCGCAGGTGTTCATTCGGACAGCGTGCTTCAATACGGATGTCGCCGCGTTTATGACGAAGTGGGTGCAGGACGTGCGCGAGGCGCAAGCCCCGAATGGCGGCTACTCGGATGTATCGCCCTATCTTGGCGGTCCGGGGAACGCGGCTCCCGCGTGGGGCGATGCAGGCGTTATCGTGCCGTGGACGGTCTACACCTTCTACAACGACACGCGAATCCTTGAGAAGCACTACCCTTCGATGGCGGCGTGGATTGAGTATATCCGCGAGGCGAACCCCGACCTTATCTGGGCGAACCGTAGCGGTAGCAACTACGGCGACTGGTTGAGCATTAACGCCGCGACCCCGCCGCAGGTTCTCTCTACCGCCTACTTCGCCTATAGTACGCGCCTCCTCGCGAAGATAGCGCGGGTTCTTGGCAAGACAGTAGCCGCAGAGAAGTACGAAGCGCTCTTCCAAGACATTCGTCGCGCCTTTCAGAAGAGGTTTCTCTCGCCAGACGGCATGATACAGGGTAATACGCAGACCTGCTACCTCGTCGCGCTTCACTTCGACCTTCTGCCGGAGGGACTGCGCCCAACGGCGGCGAGTCGACTCGCGAAGGACGTGATTTCAAAAGATGTCCACCTCTCAACGGGCTTCGTGGGCGTGGGCTACCTGAACCCCGTGCTGACCCATGAGGGCTACTCCGACCTCGCGTACAAACTCCTGCTGAACGACACCTTCCCCTCGTGGGGCTACTCAATTCGGCGTGGCGCGACGACTATCTGGGAGCGCTGGGACGGCTGGACGAACGAAAAGGGCTTTCAAGACCCCGGCATGAACTCGTTCAACCACTACTCGCTGGGTTCGGTGGGCGAGTGGATGTACGCCTCCGTCGCAGGGATTGATGTCGACCCGAATCGTCCCGCCTTCAAGCATATCGTGATGAAGCCGCATCTCGGCGGCGGTCTCTCGTTTGCTAAGGCGAACCACGATTCGCCCTACGGCAGAATCGAGAGCGACTGGAGAGTGGAGAACGGGCGTTTTATCTGGAAGATACGAGTCCCCGTAAACACAACCGCGACGGTGACGGTTCCCGCGAAGGACTCTAGCGATGTGAAGGAGGGGAACGCCCCCGCAAACACGGCGAAGGGCGTTCAGTTGACGGGCGCTACTGCGGAGGGGGTTGTCTATGAGGTGGGCGCAGGGACGTATGAGTTCTCGGCTCCTACGCCGTAGTAGACTAAGTTGCTACCTAGTTGGGTCAGGAGTTGAAAGCGCCTGACCCAAGCGTCCTATACACTAACTACTCCACAGGAGTTCGTATTACGTCAAGCCTTGCGTGTACTCTTCGCGTATTGGGTAGAATATGTCGAGGGCGTAGGCGTTTTCAGTAATGCTTCTCGCGCTGTGGGGAGTATTTCCGGGTATACAGTAGGCGGTTCCTGCGCGAATAATTTGCGCTTCGCCATCTATGATGAGTTCAAACTCGCCTTCCAACCCCATGCCCATCTGTTCGTGGGGGTGTTGGTGGGTGGGGACGAGCGCGTTGGCGAACGAGAAACGCACATAAGACATCATCAGATGTTCGCCCCATATCGGCGTGAGAGTCACGCCGGGGAACAACTCTCTGCTTGGGCGGGTTTTCGGGTCGTAAAAGGGCATCTACTCTTGTCTCCTTCGTTGAGAACGTGACTTAACCTAGGTCGTTACGCAAACTATGCAAAGTCGGAAGAAATCGCTACACACCCCTTAACTCTTGAGCATTTATGGCGCAGACTTCACTGCATATTCGTTGCCTCCACATGCAATGGCTAAAGTAGAGCGCCTCAACACACCCCTGAAAATAGTCGAAAGTTGGCAAAAAAACATTGACACTTCTATCATACTTTGCTATAATCACTTTACCATATAAGTAAGGAGATTGCGTATAATGGCTTGTAATGCTTTGTTGCGATATTTAAGTGTATTCTGCTTCATAGTCTGTTCGCTGTCCGCTCATGCTTCTATCGTAAGAGCCGTAACACTGAAAACAGAATACTCCGCCGACAAAAACCTTATCTCTATTGGTCAGTTTCCACAACCCCAAACAGATTTGAGTGTGTGCGCTATCGCTCTTCAAGACGATAGCCCTGTCGTAAACGTTCCCATACTATTTGATGTACAACCTTCCGCAGGATGGGTGTTGAGCGCCGCTTCCGTAAACACAAATGCCAAAGGGCAAGCTATTATCACTGTACACCCTACGGCAACTTCCGCTCAAACAATCCTGAAGGCGCGTTGGGTTATTGGCGGCAAAACCTACTCTGCAACACAAACGCTAAAGCCTTTATATGATATGTGCCAAACCAATACCTTAACTCCTGCACAATCTTGGGGAGGAGGGTTTTCAGATGCCCACCATATTCGCTGGAAAAGCAATAATTCCGCCTTCAACGCCGAATACACCAATGCGTTTACAGCATGGTCGGGAGGAGGACACGTTGGCTTTATTCAAGATGTTAATAACCCCGAAATCCTCATTCAAGATACTACAGACCCTACAAATCAAGCCTACGCATGGACATCTGTCGCACAAAATCAAGTTTATAAATATGTGGTAACCAATAACTCCTACTGGATGAATGCAGACCCCATCACGAACGGCTCCCCATCCCCGCCCAAAGCCAACTCACACTATATTCAGACCGTGGCAACACATGAGATCGGGCATTGCCTTGGGTTAGGACATAACCCCATAGACAGAGCTGCGTTGCTATGGTTTGATATTGATACGTATTTTGTGTGTGGAACAGTCGCTCCAACTGCGGACGAATGGGGCGCTTTCATTGGACTGTATCCCTAGCCCCACTCAATCTATTAACTAGGAGGTCGTGATTAGCAATGCGTTTAAGATACACTGTTTTCGCTCTCTGTGTTGCGGCTATCGTCGCCAGCGTTCCCCTTTTTGCAGAGGGAACTGGCACGCAAAGCGCCCACTGGACGTATGGAGCGGTCTTCTCTAACCAAAACGGGAAGCGTCAATATCTAGGGTTGGTCAGTCAACCTGACTTGCCAGCAAAGACTTCTCCTCAAACTAACTCTACGCGCAACACGTCTACTCCTTACGATTACGAGATATGGCTCGTTCGTCCGGGAGCCACGCAAACACTATGGTATCACTCCCGCCAAGAGACTTTCGGGCTTTTGAACTCTCCACATCAGGAGAACTCGTATGTGGATAACCAACATAAACTGCGTTCGCTCGTTAAAAGCGCCCGCCCCGCCAAACCTCTCGCGCTACCCGATAATAGTTCAGTGGCGCACAGTATCGGTATTAGCCCGCCGGATAGCCTGAAAGAGATGATTTCAAAATCGGACTATATCGTTACGGCAAGCGTGATAGGCATCTTGTGGAATGAACGTGTTCCTATTGGTTCGCCAAATATCTATCAACACACGGTGTACTTACTGAGCGTAGAGAGTTCTATCGGTTCGCAACAGTCTCCCGTCCTCCTCAAACTCAGTCAAGTTGGAGGTACGCAACCCGCCAAAGAAGAAAATGCCTCTAAATCGGGCGGATTGAGCATGGCGGAAGACCCGCTTCTAACCATTGGACAACGCTATCTTCTGTTTCTACGCACAATGGATGACCCTCTCCATTTCTTCAAACGGCTCGGCTACGTTCAAGGCGCATCCGGCGGCTTGACAGGCAAAATCGCCGATTTAGATGAATATCTCTGCGTGAATCCGCTCATGGGCAAAATCGGGCTAAAAGATGGAAAGACGACGCCGGTGGATAGCGCTCAAGATTTGCAATTTAGAGAGGGACCCCAGATTTTCAACCTAAGCGAAGCGGAAGCGGTCGCACTGATACAAAGCCTCCTGAAGCCCTAAAAAGAGAGTCGAGTCTATACTAGACCTCTTGCATAAGTGGGCATCTACTCTGGTCTCCTTCGTTGAGAACGCACGCGGATAATCTCTCCCAGTATGCTCACCGCTATCTCTTCGGGAGTCTCCGCCCCGATTTCAAGCCCGATAGGCGCGTGAATAGAGGCGAGCCTCTCCTCCGAAACGCCGTCTTTACGCAGGTTCTCGTAGACCGTATCGCGTTTGCGGCAACTTCCAATCATGCCGATATAGGCGGCGGGGCAGTCTAGTATCTGGCGAAGCGCCGCCTCATCCGTAAGAAATCCCTTGCTCACGAGCGCGACATAAGTATTTTCGTCAGGCGCGGGTAGCCCCTCGTAGGTTGCAGGAAGATGTAGAACCCGACTCACGTTTGGGAAAGCGAAGTCTTCTGCGCGAGCGTACTCCTCCCTATCATCTGCGACCACAATGTCGAAATCGAGGAGGGAAGCCATTCGCGCAAGGGCGCGTCCGCAGTGTCCTCCTCCCACAACTATCAGCCGTTCCGGCGGCGTTATCACCTCCAAAAATACCTCCACGCGCCCGCCGCATACTGCGCCAAACGCCTGCGGCGACGTTCCTTTAGGATTGAAAGAGTAGTTTTTCGTTACGCTACGCCCTATACGTAGCGTGGAAAGCGCATCTGTGACGACCAGCGACTCGAATAGCCCGCCCCCTACGCTTCCCTGAATGCGCCCATCTGTGTGAATGAGCATCTTCGCTCCGCTTCTGCGCGGAACGGATCCGCTATCGCGCACTACGGTAGCGCAGACGAGTGGACGACGCGCCTCTATCTCCTCGACAATAACACTCCAGAGGGCGGAATCGGTGGATGAATACAGACTCATATAATCTCCTGACAGGGTAGGGCGGGAACCATAAACTCAATGGCTTGCGGGTGCATAACAAACTCGGCGGGAGTGGTTCGGATGACTTCGCCATCTACCAGCACAGGTAGGGGCTTCGACGGCTCTACTCGGACATAGCGGGCGCGTATGATTTTCACTTTGGGATGTGTGATGTGGGTTCCTTTGTAGACACGCGGAAAGGCTTGGAAAAACTCTATCACACTCGTATCGCCCACAATACAGACATCAAAGAGACCATCATCCACCTGCGCGTCCGGCGCTATCCACATCCCTCCGCCATAAGAGCGGGTGTTCGCCACAGAGCAGAGGATAGCGCGAATATCCTGCGTTGTATCGTCCAACGTAAGGCGCATAGGAACGGGACGCATACTGCCTACCGAGAGGAGGATACCCGCGATATAGGCGGCGGTTCCGTGCAGAAACTTGACCCCCCGGTTCACTTTGTCCGCGACTACAGCGTCGAAGCCACACCCCGCCACATTAATAAAGTAGCGCCCTTGCGTGTGTCCGACATCTGTTCTCTGTACGCGCCCCGTCAAAATGGTCTGAATAGAGAGGGCGAGGTCGGTTCCCATGCCTAGCGTTCGCGCCGAGTCGTTGCCTGTGCCTACGGGAAGCAGTCCCATACGCACCGGCTTGCCGAATGCCCCGTTCAACACCTCGTGCAGGGTTCCATCGCCTCCCGCCGCCACCACGAGGTCAGCCCCTCCCTCAATCGCCCGCTCCGTACATTCGATGCCGCCCCCCGGCTTCGTAGTGAGCAGTATCTCCCATTCAGGCGGGTCTGGCAGAGCGCTTATCGCCTGCTTCAAGAGCGATTCGAGTTCGGGGCGACGCTTGGCTCCGGCTCCGCGCCCCGATTTTGGGTTGAGGATAATAGCGATTTTGCGCGGTGGCGTTAGTGTGGACATGGCAGTGTCTCCTGCGATTCGTTCCGCTATTTCTTGAGGCAGTAGGCAAGGGCGAGGAGGCTATAGCTGGTAACGAGGGCGGGACGGTCTTCCCAGAAGCGTCCGTTTGCGTTGACCCAAGAGCCATCCGCCTTCTGGCGGGAGACGAGTTGGTTTATAAGTTCCTTCGCCCAGTCGTGTTTCGCGCCGTTCGGCTCTTCTATGGAGTTCGCGCCGTAGACGCGGAAGGTCTTCGCCATTGTGTGGTAGTAGTAGTAGAGCGACTTATCTCCCATGCCCGGATGTTCGGTTACGGAGTAGTTGGCGCGAATCCAGTCCCATGCGGCTTTGGCGCGAGGGTCGTTTCTATCCACTCCTGCGTAGAGGTAACTTTTCAGCCCCGCGTAGGTCATAGAGCCGTAGGACTGAGGCAACCCTCCGCTCTCCGAAAAACTACGCCCTTTGCTATCGTAGATAAAGCCTCCATCGCCGCTGGCGATCTTGCCCCACTCTTGGTCGTTACTCTCTTTACGATTCTGGACGCGCTGTAGGAAGACGACCGCCTTCGTCCATACGGCGGAGTCGCTATGAATACCGCTCTCTTTGAGGGCTTCTAGCGCCATTTGCAGGTTGGAGAGGTCGGGTCTGTCGGCTTTGGAGCCGTATCCGATACCGCCATATATGGGGTCGCTTGCGGTTTTGCCTTCGCCCTCATCGAACTGAGACTCTTCGAGGTATTTTTGCGCCCTCCGAATCACCGAAAGATAGGCGGGGTTGCGGACGTTCGCTAGCGCCATGAGGCAGAGGGCGGTGTTATAGTTAGGCATGGCGAGAGCGGGGTCTGCGTCGCTATAGATGGCTCCATTGGGCTTGATGGCGTGCAGAATGTACTGCACTCCTTTGGCGACGGCTGGTTCTTTGGTCTCTGAGCGTCCGTTTTTCAGTAGCGCGGTGACAGCGAGCGCAGTTGTTGCGGGGTATTTACCCCATGAGCCGTCCTCTTCTTGGGTGGATTTGAGGTACTCAACGCCTCTGTTGACGGCGTTTTGCGCCTGTTTGCGAGCCTCCTGCGCGTAAGAGCGCTGCGGGAGCGCACCTACCGCGAGAATCGCGATAGTAGCGAGGACGAGCGTGCGTCTATTCATATAATGTTACCTAAGTCGCTTTCTTCATTTGGGGCGAACGTGTTTTTCAGCGTTCGCCCCATCCAAAACCAAACCTCACAGACTATATCTGCACCTTGAGTTGTCCGCGAACCTCGCCGTTGGGGTGGGTGGTTGTCTGGGCTTCCGCGTAGATGGCGCCTGCGTTAAGCGCGGTCACAAAGTCCGCGAATGTCGCAATACTTCCGCCCGCCGTCAAATCGGTTGACTGGAACGTTTTCACGAACCCGCCGCTGTACGCCCCATCGGTTGCGGAGTTGTAGAGGGTAAAGAGAGCGGGACCAGAGGCTTTTCGCGCTCCTGAGCGAATCTGGATACCTGTCACGTTAGTGAGATTGGTAGATTGAATATTCGCGGTCATCGCCGTATTGTCGCGGCTCAGAGTTACTAGCAGAAGCCCTGTAGCGGTAGTTGTCACCGAAGGAGCCTCCTCAGTTCCCAAGAGGTTCGAGACATAACCTCGCGAAACGACTTGCCCGCGAAGAGCGCCTGTCGGGTTGCCGGTAGTCCGAACCTCCACATAAGCCAGCCCCGCCAAAAGAGCGTTTATCGCGTCGGCGAAATTTGAAACTCCCGCCGCCGCCTGAACCTGCAAATCGGAAGCCGTGAGGACTTGCCCCGCCGAGGCAATGGTGAAGATGGCGGGACCGTTTACGAGGGCGGAGCCTAGGCGTATTGCAATGGAGGTCGTAGTGGTTAGGTTCAGCGAGTTGAAACTCAAGCCAATGGAGTCTTGCGCCCCGCTAATAACAAAACTGACGGAGGCTTGCGCCGTCGTCGTTACTGGGACGGGCGTTATATTCAGACCATTTAGCGCCGCGTAGAGGGTGACGGCTCCTATCTGACCGCGTATCTCGCCAGATGGGTTCGCGGTAGTATGGACGTTGAAGTAGCAGTGTCCCGCAGAGATGGCTTGTAGCGCATCGGCGAACGTGTTGACCCCCGCGCTAGGCTGCGCTATCTCATCTCCGGGCGCTAACGAGACGTTTATATTGGAGAGATTTTGCGGTGTCGCCCCTCCATCGAACAGTTTGAAAATGATGGGGCCATTCGTTCCGGGACGACCAACGTGAATGTGCGCCATTGTCGCGGCTGTGACCCCAGACAGGTTAATTCCAACCTGAATCGCGCTCAGGTCGGCTTTAATGACGGCGGTTCCGGTTCCGTTCGCGCTAGAGACGGGGGCGGAGGTCTCTTGCGCTGGGCGTAGCGACGCTTTCAGAGTGGTATCTATACCGGTAAGGACGGTGGTATTCTTACCGCCACCGCTACTACAACCCTCGATGCCAAGTAGAGACCCGGCTAGGGTGGCTCCTGTTGCGCCTAAAAATCTCCGCCGAGATAAGGATTTGCTGTTCATCATCCTGAAAAAACTCCTTTGAAAGTTTGGCGACACCCTAAATCAGAGAGGCAGTGTCGAAACGAAACAGATGCGCCATGACCGATTGTGACTACGCCTCTAT
>CAIJLM010000473.1 GCA_903821495.1 uncultured Chthonomonas sp.
CTTTTCGCGTTTTTCGCGGTAGAATCGCATTTCGCATCCCCATTTCGCGGTTCATTCCCAAAAGAGTCAACTCTTACCCTCCCGCCTTCCGCCCCCTACTCTATCCAGAATGTGGTATCCTATAGGGTATTAGGCAAGCCGCCTGAGCGAAACCACGTTTATGCGCGATTTGCGAGAAAGCGATTTTAACGACTATGTTTGTAGATGAAGTAGAGATAGAACTAGGCGCGGGAGACGGAGGCAATGGAGTCACCACCTTCCGCCGCGAAAAATTCGTGCCGAACGGGGGCCCCAACGGCGGCGATGGCGGGCATGGCGGCAACATTATCCTCTGTGTGGACACGAACACGAACACCCTGCTAGACTTCCGCTACCGGCACGTCTACGAGGCGGATAGGGGTAGCGACGGCGCAAGCAACAACAAATTTGGCAAAGACGGCAAAGACCTTATCTTGAAAATCCCGCAGGGCAC
This sequence comes from uncultured Chthonomonas sp., assembly GCA_903821495.1. Lineage (GTDB taxonomy): Bacteria > Armatimonadota > Chthonomonadetes > Chthonomonadales > Chthonomonadaceae > CAIJLM01. Next base: position 473 of record CAIJLM010000473.1, read on the forward strand.
GGTTGTCACCGACCTAGATACAGGGAAGATACTCGCCGACCTTAGCGCGGAGAACGCGGTCATAATTATTGCGAGAGGCGGAGTCGGCGGGCGCGGAAACTCGCACTTCGCCACCTCCATTCACCAGACCCCCAAGTTCTCGGAGCTGGGAGAGCCGGGCGAAAAGTTTCGTATCAAGATGGAGTTGAAACTACTCGCCGATGTGGGCTTGCTAGGCTATCCCAATGTCGGAAAGTCTACGCTTATCTCAGCGGTCTCTGCGGCGAAGCCCAAAATTGCGGACTACCCCTTTACGACTCTTGTACCGAACCTCGGCGTAGTCTATGTGGAGCCGGAGCGTAACTTCGTAATGGCGGACATTCCTGGACTGATAGAGGGAGCGCACGAGGGCGTAGGGTTGGGGCATCAGTTCCTGCGACACGTCGAGCGCACGCGCCTACTGGTACACCTTCTTGATGTGAGCGGTCTTACCGACAGAGACCCTCTGCAAGACTTTGAGATACTGAACCGCGAACTCGAACTCTATAGCGACAAACTGGCGAACCTGCCGCAAATCGTCGCTTTGAATAAAACCGATGTCCTCTCCGACACGGAGGCTCTGGATACGCTCGAAAGCGAGCTAAAAGCGCGTGGTCACACGGTCTACCGCATCTCCGCCGCGACCCGTAAGGGGCTAAAGCCGCTTATCTACGAGGTGATGGAGCGACTAGAGAGTCTTCGCGCCGAAGAGATAAAGGCGAAGCCTATCACCGACTTGAGCGTGCTGATAACCGCCGCGCGCGAAGGCGACGAACGACGGTGGGAGGCGGCGCAGATAGACGAAAATACCTTTGAGGTGACAGGGCGCGGCGTAGAGCGGCTGGTCGTGATGACCGATATGAACAATACGCACTCCGTAACCCGTATGCAGAGGATACTTGAGCGCATGGGGGTCTACAAAAGACTGCGAATCATGGGCATTCAGCATCACGATACCGTGCGTATTCGTAATATTGACTTCGACTACACCGATGACGAGATTTACGAAGAGGAGCGCGTCACCGCCAAGACACGCAAAGGAAATCGCGGCGGTCTTTTGATGGACGAAGAAGAGGAGTAGTCTCCGTATTCCCATGAGTTCTCAAACCCCGCTACGCCTCGTAGTTAAAGTAGGAACCAGTACGCTAACCAACGCCAGCGGAGGGATGGACAGAGGCTTTCTCTCCGACCTCACGCGCCAACTCGCCATTGAGCGGAGCAGGGGCGCTGAGGTGATTCTGGTCTCTTCCGGCGCGATACGGGCGGGGCGCGACGTGCTACGTCGCACCTCAGCCCCCCTCTCCCTTCCCGACACCCTGCCGTATAAACAAGCCGCCGCCGCTATCGGGCAGGGACAACTGATGCACGCCTATACAGAGGCGTTTGCATGGCGCGATGTCAACTGCGCTCAAATCCTCCTCACTCGCGACGACCTAAGCGATAGGCGACGCTTCCTCAATGCGCGAAATACCCTGCTGGCGCTTCTCTCTCTTGGGGTTATCCCTATCATCAACGAGAACGACACCGTCGCCGTAGACGAGATAAAGTTTGGCGATAACGACAATCTCGCCGCGCTCGTTGCGACCCTTGTCTCCGCAGACCTCCTACTGATTCTCTCCGATGTGGCGGGACTCTACGCCGTTAAGCCAGAGGCGGACAAGCCCGAACCTCCTCTTATTCCCATTGTCGAGCGGGTGGATGCAAAAATTATAGCGTTGGCGGGGGGAGCGCAGAGCCAGAGCGGAACGGGGGGTATGAGAACGAAGGTCGAGGCGGCGCGTATTGCGACGGAGGCGGGTATTCGCACGGTTATCGCGCCCGGACGACGCGAAAACGTTATCCATGAGGTGATGGAGGGGCGGGGCGTTGGAACGCAGTTTCTAGCGCAGTCCTCCGCCGAGCGCCTGCCTGCGCGTAAGCGTTGGATAGCGCACGGGGCGCGTTCCAGAGGCTCCGTCACCGTAAACGAACGCGCTCGCCTCAAACTACAGTCCAGCGGCGTGAGTCTACTCGCAGTCGGAATAACAGCGGTGCAGGGGACATTTCACTCCGGCGACCTGATTGAGATTCAGAATGAGAGCGGCGCGGCGTTCGGGCGAGGGCTTGCGAACTACGCCTCCACCGAAGTTCGGCAGGTTCTTGGACTGCATAGCGAGAAGTTTGAGGAGGTTTTGGGCTATCGGGGCTTCGAGGAGATAGTTCACCGCGATAACCTCGTGATTGAGGACTAACGCTACAACCTCGTATCCTCTCCCCTGCCGGTAGCCCCTCAAAAGTCGGTAGTAGATGGGAGTATGGTAAATCTCCCTTCTTGAGAAGGGAGTGGGCGTTCCCCGCGAACTGCTTCACCGTCGTCATTTCTCTACACTCGCTGAACTAGGCGCGTCCATCAAAAAAATTGCAAAACTTCGTAACTACTCACCCTCTGGAATGCGACCTAACCCCCCTAGCCCCCTTCCCGA
>CAIJLM010000474.1 GCA_903821495.1 uncultured Chthonomonas sp.
CTTTTCGCGTTTTTCGCGGACTCATTGCATTGTGCATTGAGTGTTTCGCGGTTAATTCCCAAAAGAGTGAACTCTTACGTCCCTGCCAAATATACGGTAAAATGGCGGAAAACAGGTATTCTCGGTGTGCGAGTTTCTACGAAAAGCCCCGATTTCGGGAATAACGAGAGTGGCGAGACCTCCTATATTTACCAACAGTAAATCAACGAGTTCAAGCCGCAGAGGCGAGGTGACAGATGGAAATTCTTGCGTTCATTTTGCAGATAATGATTATACTTATCACGATTGATGTCGTGGTGAGTATCGCTATCGCGTGCGGTATGCGCGTTTCGCCATACCGTCCGCCCGTTAGCGTCCTACGCTCTATTACCGAGCCTCTCTATCAGCCCATACGCCGCCTTCTCCCCTCTGCCAGACAGACGGGAGGGCTGGATTTCGCCCCGATGCTTGTGGTGATAATTCTGCAAGTTTTGCGGGGTCTGCTCCACTAGGCTTGTTTGAGAGGCGCGGGGTCGGGGCTGAACATCGTGCGTATAGACCGGGGCGAAGACCCTGGAGGTTTTGGAAGGAAGGAAGGAACTCGCGATGACCGCCCCTCGTTTAACAACAGTGGATATTGTACACCACCGCTTTCGCCATAAGTTGAGCGGTTACGCCCCGCAAGAGGTAGACGACTTTTTACGCGATGTCGCCTCCGCGATGGAGGCGGCGATGACAGAGTGCGCGGGGCTTCGCGATAGGCTGAACTCCGCCGAACGCGAACTCGCCCACTATCGCGGCTTGGAGACGGCGATGCACGAAGCCCTCATTATGGCGCAGAGGTCTGCGGATGAGATTCGCGCCTCCGCCCGCGCCTCCGCCGATTCACAGATGCAAGACGCGCACGCCCGCGTTTCGGAGATGAACCAGAAACTAGATTCGCTTCGCTCGGAGCGACGACGTATTATCTGCGACCTTCGCGCCACCCTCAACGCGCAGGTGACGTGGCTGGATAAGGAGTTGGACACGGAGACGCTCTACTTCTCTACAGAAGAGAACAGCCTCGCGTTGGCGGAACTCATACCGTTTCCTATTCAGCGCGACTCTTCTACTACGCTCTTCGGAAAGGAGCGGCAAGCGATAAATCGCTAACCGGGATGAACCCATCTTCTTCTGAACCCAATCCGCATCTTGAGTTCCACCTTCCTCCTCTAGCGCCCTCGCTGGAGGAGCCGCCTACGCCTGAACCCGACCCTCCCGCTCTGAAAAAGCGAAACCGATGGATAGGAGTGGCGCTGTTCGGTATTGTGGCGGCGCTGGTCGCTATAGGCGCTCAACGACGGGAGGACGCGGAAGAGGTCGCACTGGCGAAGCGTTACACTCAGATTATCCAAGCCCTCGACAAAACCAAATCGAACCTTGTACGAAAATCCGCCCCTGAAAGCGTACTCGTCCTACGAAAAAATCAAAGAACGATGTATCTTTCGGAGGGGACGCAGGCGGCGTTAAAGGCGTGGAAGGTTTTGGCGAACGCGCCAGATGCGCGCCCCTCCGATTTCCGGCGCTACGCCCTCGCTCTGTCGGCTCTCGATTCACCCCAAAACGCCAACATCCCGATTATTCTGAGCCGCCTTACGAACTATAAGGCTCCGCCGCTCTCTTCCAAGGCTTCAAGCAAGGCTATCCTAAAAGAGTATCAGCAGTACATTCACCCCATCCCCATTGAGCGCGAGCGTGAACTCTGGGAGGCTATATACAGTCAAAAGCCTCTCGATAAGCGCCTACTGCCGGACTATTTAGCGCGGGTTGACGCGCTACGTTTGGGCTGGTTCACCGCAATTGCGAAACACGACCTCTATAGTCGGGCGGGGCGTATGCAAGAGGCGCAGGAGGAGATGAGCCACGCGCTTCTCTCTGGGGCGGTTCTAACATGGACTAGCGCGATTGAATCGTATCTCCTTGTGGCGGGACTGGTAGCGTGGATATTTTTGATTGTGCGTAGCGTTATC
>CAIJLM010000475.1 GCA_903821495.1 uncultured Chthonomonas sp.
ACCTCGACACCTATGAGGGCTGGTACAGCGTCAGCGACGAGACCTTTTTCCGCGACAGCGAGGTGAAGGACGGTATCGCGATTGAGAGCGGAAAGCCCGTCTCGCTCGTGAAAGAGGAGAACTACTTTTTCAAATTGTCCGCCTTCACCGAACCGCTACTCGCCCATATCGAAGCGAATCCCGACTGGCTTCTGCCTGAGTTCCGCAAAAACGAGGTCGTCGCCTTCCTCAAGGACGGCTTGCGCGATATGTGCATTACCCGCGTCAATAAGGGCTGGGGCATAACGGTTCCCGGCGACGACAGCAAGGTTATCTACGTCTGGTTCGATGCGGTTATCAACTATCTCGCCGCGACGGGCTGGCCCCAAGACCCCAACTGGGAAAACCTCTGGCCCGCCGACGTTCACCTTGTAGGCAAGGAGATTTTTGTTCGATTTCACGCCACGCTCTGGCCCGCCATGCTCATGGCGCTGGATTTGCCGCTTCCAAAGCAGGTCTACGCGCATGGGTGGTGGACGGTGGGCGGGCAGAAGGGCGGCAAGTCGGGCGCAAGCCTCCCGCACCCCACACGCCTCGCCCAGTTTATCGCGGAGCGTAGCGGCGCAGAGCCTGACCTAGCGGTAGACGCTCTCCGCTACCTGCTTTGCCGCGAAATGAACTTCGGACCCGACACCGAATTCACCGTCGAAAACTGCCTCCGCCGATTTAATAACGACCTCGCCAACGATTTAGGGAACCTTCTGAACCGTACTATCAATATGATGAGTAGGTACTACGAAGGAGTGGTTCCGGAGGTAGACGAACCAGACGCGGAGATTGTCGCCCTTGCGGAGAGCGTCTGCGCTGACTACGAAAAGGCTCTGAGCGTCTTTCGGCTGAACGATGTCCTTGAGGTAACGTGGCGACTTGTGGGGCGCATGAACAAGTACATTGACGAGAAAGCCCCTTGGGGACTCGCAAAAGCCGCGAATAACGGCGACGCAGAGAGCGCAAAAGCCCTCGCTCGCACGCTTACCGCCTGCCTTGAGGTCACGCGCATCGTCGCCCTGCTGGTCTCGCCGTTTATGCCCTCCGCAAGCGCCGCCATCTATCAGCAGATAGGTATCGCGGAGCCTATCGAAGCGGCGACATGGAGCGATACCGCGTGGGGAGGCTTAAAAGCGGGCGTGAAGGTGACAGCGCCTAAGCCGCTCTTCCCGCGCATTGCGGAACTGACCGTAGAAGACAGCATTCTCTACGCGCTAGGAAGCGCGAACCCGCCAAAATCGGAGACTGAGGAGACATCAAAACCTGTGAGCGAAACGAATACCCCCCCGACGACAGAGGCGGAAGCCGCTGTTCCCGCCTACATCAGCATAGACGACTTTTTGAAGGTGGAACTCAAGGTCGGCGAGATACTGGCGGCGGAACCCGTCCCCAATACGACCAAACTTCTGCGCCTCACCGTGCAGTCCGATGAAGACGAGACGCGCACTATTCTCTCTGGTATCGCGGAGTACTACACTCCCGAAGAGTTAGTGGGGCGGCAGATTGTGCTTATCGCCAACCTACAGCCTCGCAAAATGCGCGGTATCGAATCGCAGGGTATGCTACTCGCGGCGGACATAAACGGCAGAGCCGTTCTGCTTCAACCTGACAACCTTGTTCCCGTCGGCTCCAAAGTGCGCTAGACATAGGAGAAAGCCCGTTATGCAAAATCTGCTTACCCAATGGATTGACATGGCGACAGCGAACCGCGTTCTCGCGGAAGCCCTCTCTCGCGGGGGCGACTTCGCGGAGATATACGCCGAGCGCGTCGAGAGCGTTCGTATCCCGATGGAGGAGAACAAAATCCAGAGCGCGGAGATACGGCAGTCTTTGGGCGCAGGAATTCGCGTGATTCATGGGGAGAAGCAGGGCTATGCCTATACGGACGACCTCTCGCTGGAGAAGCTACTGGAAGCGGCGCTGGTCTCCGCGCACATCGCGCACGGCGGCAAGAGCGCCGCGCCCGTCTCCGTAACGCTCGGTCAAGCGCCCGACTTCTACCCTGTGCGCGTCTCTCCGAACGATGTGAGCGTGCGCGACAAGGTAGCGCTTGTGCAGAGGGCGAACACAGCCGCCTACGAGTACGATGACCGTGTGCGTCAGGTGAGTTCCACTCTGCTCCACACCGAAAAGGAGATTTTCGTCGCCAACTCGGATGGGGTCTATATCACCGACAGTCAGCCGATGTTGCGCTTTCAGGTGGGCGTTCTCGCCGTTGAAGAGAGCGACTCGCAGATGGGCTACTACGGCGGCGGCGGACGTATCGGTATGGAGTGGTTCGAATCGAACAGCCCGGAGTGTATCGCTTGCGAGTCGGCGCGTCAAGCCCTTGTGCAGATAGGCGCGGACGAGGCTCCTGCGGGGGCTATGCCCGTGATTATAGACAACGCTTGGGGCGGAGTGTGGCTCCATGAGGCGGTAGGGCACGGCTTGGAGGGGGACTTCAACCGCAAGAAGACCTCTATCTATACAGACCGCGTGGGCGAAAAAGTGGCGAGCGAACTCTGCACCGTAGTGGACGATGCGACGGTGACGAACGCACGCGGCTCTCTGAATATCGACGATGAGGGAACTCCCGGTCAGAGCAAAACGCTTATCGAGAACGGGCGGCTTACGGGCTATATGCAGGACAGGCTGAACGCGCAACTGATGAACGCGGCGCGAACGGGTAGCGGACGGCGACAGAGTTATCAGCACATCCCCCTGCCCCGCATGACAAACACCTTCCTAGCGAATGGCAACCACCATCCCGACGAAATTGTCTCTTCCGTGCCGCGTGGCTTCTATGCGAAGTATTTCAGCGGGGGGCAGGTAGACATCTCAAATGGCAACTACGTCTTCAATGTAACCGAAGGCTACCTGATTGAGAACGGAAAGATAACCCGCCCCGTGAAGGGCGCGACGCTCATCGGAAATGGGCCCAACGACCTCACGAAAGTCTCTATGATTGGGAATAACCTGAAACTCGACCCGGGTATCGGGATGTGCGGCAAGGATGGGCAGAGCGTTCCGGTAGGCGTGGGTATGCCGATGATTCTCATTAGCGAAATGACGGTGGGCGGCACTTCAATTCGATAGTAGCAAGGACAAACGATGCCGCGACGTATACAGACGCTCATCACAGGATTTGAGGCTTTCGGCAGGGTGAAGAGCAATCCCGCAGACCGTATCGTTCGCGCTCTCTCTTACGACTGCGTGGCAGGGCAGGAGATTACGGGCTACGTTCTGCCCGTCTCCTACACCTACGTTTTCGACTGGCTACGCGCCATTTTGGAGGTGGGCGGACGCGACGGACAGCCCTTCGATAACATCCTACACCTCGGCGTAGCAGTGGGGAGCGCGTACTGGCGCGTGGAGCGGTTTGCACGGAATCAGCGCGGAAAAACTCCGGATACACAGGGCGTAACCTCTCTGGAACCCTGGATTATTGAGGAGGGCGACTCGCTACTAGTAGGCAACCTGCCCGTAGAGGCGATAACGAGCGACCTACAGGCGATAGGCATACCCGCGCAGTCCTCGAACTCCGCTGGCGACTATCTGTGCAACTACCTCTACTATCGCTCTCTGGCGCACTTGGAGACCCTGCACAACCCGCCCCGCGCTGGCTTTCTGCACATTCCCGCCGACCCTGATACCTTCGATAGCAAGGTGATGTCGGCTCCTGTATTCTCTTTTGAACAGCATTTGGAGGCAGTGCGCTCCGCGCTGACCACTCTGAACAAATATCCGTAAATTGAGGCAACCCGCTTTGACATTCGACCTAAAAGCCTATCTGCAAACCAAACAAGAGCGCATCCAACAGGCGTTGGACGACCTGCTCCCCGCGACAACCTCTATGCCGCCGAATCTGCACGAGGCGATACGCTACAGCGTGCTTGCGCCCGGAAAACGACTGCGCCCTATCCTCGTTCTCGCGGGGGCGGAGGCGATTGGGGCGAGCGCGGAGAGCGTTATGCGAACCGCCTGCGCGTTGGAGTGCATACACGTCTTTAGCCTTATTCACGACGACCTGCCCTGCATGGACAACGACGACTATCGGCGGGGGCGGCTCACGAACCACAAGGTATATGGCGATGCGATGGCGCTTCTCGCAGGAGACGCGCTACTCGCCCTCTCCTTCCAACTTATCGCGGAGAATATCGAGACCGTCTCCGCCGAGAACATCCTCCCCACCCTCCGCCTTATCGCGAAAGCCTCTGGAACGTGGGGCATGGTCGGAGGACAGGTGGTGGATATGGAGTCGCAGGGGCGAGAGATAACACCGGAGACGCTCCACTATATCCATAAGCATAAGACGGGCGCTCTACTCACCGCCTCCGTACTTGCGGGCGCTCTACTGTGCGGCGCGGCGAAAAAACAAGAGGAGGCGCTCGCCGAATATGGAGAGCGTATCGGTCTCGCGTTTCAGATTGCCGACGATATTCTGGACATTACGGGCGACCAAGAGAAGCTGGGCAAGCCTATCGGTAGCGACGAAGAGCGCGACAAAGCGACCTACCCCAAACTGTACGGGCTAGACGAGTCGCGCCGTCGCGCCCATGAGGAGGTGCGCCTAGCGATTGAGGCGCTTCAAGGATTTGATGACAACGCGGAGCCGCTACGCGCCATTGCGCGGTACATTGTGGAGCGCGATTTATAGAGTTAGGTAAGTTACGTGATTTTCAAGAATTCGCTTCGATTTCTAAGCGCCGCTTTGGTCACAGCGGCATCCCTATTCAGCGTTGCAAGCGCGTCCGCGCAAGCCAACTTGGGCGACTATATTCTGCCTGGCTCCTGCAATCTCGATTTCTCCTACACCCTTCAAAAGCCCGCAGGCAAAAAGGGCTTCTTGAAGATAAGCCCGGACGGCAAATTTCAGTGGGGAGATGGAAGCCGCGCCCGTTTCTGGGGCATAAACGTCGCTAGCACGCGCCTCAACATCCCTCCCAATCAGATTGACGCAGTGGTGAAGAACTTTGCGAAGGCGGGCTTGAACCTCGTCCGCCTTGAAGCGGCGGACAACCGTAACTGCCTTCTAGGGGCGACAGACGGCGCAGATTCGCGCCACTTCGACCCCCAATATCTCGACCGCCTCGACTACTGGATGCACGCCTTACGGCGAAGCGGTATCTACTACTACCTCGATTTGCTCGATTTTCGCACCTTTCGCCCCGGCGACGGCGTTCTGAACGCAGAACTGCTCGACCGCGCCGCACGCCCCTACGCTGTCTTCGATAGAAATCTCATCGAACTCCAAAAGGAGTACGCCACCAATCTTCTTACGCACCGCAACCGCTACACAGGCTTGCGCCCGATAGACGACCCCGCCTTCGCAATGATGGAGATTTGCAACGAACACGGCTTCTTTCTCTACCCCGAAAAGTTGGAGACGCTCGTAGAACCCTACCGCGCAAACCTGCTAGGGATGTGGAACCAGTGGCTACGCGATACCTACGGAACCCGCGACAAACTCAAAACGTGGTGGGGGCAGTGGCAAGGAAGCATGACGCTTCTCCCTGACGAAGACCCGTTCTTGGGAAGCGTGAAACTACCCCTCCTAGCGCCGCAAAAGAGGGATACGGATAGGCTGGATGTGATGCGTTCGCCCACGCGAGTTCGCGACGGAGTGCGGTTCCTCTATCTCGTACAACAGAACTACTTCAAGGAGATGTACGCGCACCTCAAGACGCTTGGCGCGAAAATCCCGATAACGGCGGTAGTCTCCAACGAGATTCTGCCCGACCTCCTCTCTGTAGCCAATACCTGCGACTTTCTGGCGGGCAACTGGTACGGCGAGGTGGAGCGCTTTGATAGCAGAACGCCGGGCATTCGCTACTACACCAACCGAAACCCGCTTCGCATCGACACGAGCATGAGCCTCGCCCCTTTCACCGCCGCGCTTCGTTGGGGCAAAAAGCCCGTCGTTATTCGCGAATTCGCGACCTCTAGCCCGAACCACTGGCGCGGAACCACCGTGCCGGAGATGCTGGCTTACGCCTCCTTACAGGACTACGACGCGGTTCTGCTCTTCGCCTACCAGACGAACCGCGCCCCCAACGGAATGCAGGCGAACGCGCTGAATGACTACGCCTTCCAGTGCGACCCGGTGGTGTGGGGAACCTACGCCGTAGCGGGGCAGGCGTTCCTCACCAAAGCGATTCGCCCCGCCAAAACCACCGTCACCGTCACCCTGCCGGAAGACTATCTCTTTAGCGGGCTTACACGGGCGGGCAATCTCTATCGCGCCTCGTGGAGCCATAAGGTGAGAAGCGCGTTCTCGCCGCCCGTCAATATGATGGACTATCTCTCGCCTATTGACCGTAGCAAAGAGGAGGGGCAACTCGCGAACTACCTCACAAGTAAAAAGGCGACGCTTCCCGTCCGCCCCGCCGCCGTCTACGATAACGAGTGGGTCAGCGATACCGGAGAGATACGCAGAGTCACTCGCGGAGGGCGTTTGGAGATAACCACATCGCGCCTACGGGTCATCTCTGGAGATTTCCTGCCCAATAGAATCTACGACTTAGGGGGCGGAATTCGCTTCGCTACGCCCACCCCTATCGCTACGCTGATGCTCTACTCGCTAGATGGGCGCTCCGTTCAGACCTCTCAACACCTCTGGGTGAAGATGGTCTCCCGCGCCGAAAATACAGGGCAACAGCTCGTGCCTTCCGCCGAAAACTCTATCTCCGAATATATGCTCAAAGCTCCCGGCGCCGCGCCCGTTCTCACCTACGGAAAATCCTCCAAACAAGCCACCATGCTCTGGCTGAATGCAAGCCAAAAAGGGGAGAACTGCGCTATCGCTATGTGGATGCAGGATGGTACGTGGGAGGTGATACTCAAACGCGGGAAAGCGACTGTCGCCTGCGATACGCCGGGAATTACGGGCAAAACCTTCGGCAGTAAGTTCGAGACAGGGGAAGATGCACAGGAAGTGACCTTCAAAGAAGCCCCGCGTGTGACAAGCGCCCTCCGCAAATCCGAGATAGTGAACTAGAAGCTCTCAGGGCGAGACGCTCTTTTCGCTTAACCAACCTCGCCTAGCCCTCACCCTGCCCTGCGGGCATCCCTCTCCCGATTCGGGAGAAGGACTTGTCTGTCAGGTGATTAGGTTCTTACGATAGGCTTGTCGAAATGCGGTTAATTCACACAAGCCCCAAACTTGGAACAACACGCACAGGCTTCCCAAGCTCAAACCACAAAGGCTCCTCTCCTTTGCGAAGGAGAGGTTGGGTGAAGATTCCCGCAACCCTGAACTCTTACCTGCGGCT
>CAIJLM010000476.1 GCA_903821495.1 uncultured Chthonomonas sp.
AGAAGTGCGAATATTTAGCCTACCACCCTCGCGTATTTTCATCTGAGCTACCTCAACATAGTCGTTTATATTAGATTTTATCTCATCAATCTTGTCGTACAACTGCGTGACTCTACCTTTATCTGTCTTTGCATTGTATTCGGCAGTGCCCTCTTCTGCTGACAAGAGACCATGATAAACACCAGTAGCGTTGGCTTCTTCTACCTCTTGTTTCAATTTCTCGACTTGCTTCTGTGCCACAGTCAGGTAATTTTGCGCCCTGTCCAACTCATCAAGGTAATTTGCCAGTACTTGCATTAGAGAGTAGATAGTCTTTACTACAGTACCACCCTCACGATAAACCTCTGCAATCCGTTCAGAATGCTGGAGTTGATTACGCTTTTGATTCAGTTGCGCCTTAAATTTTGCAACTGCACGGTTCCATGATTCTGTTGTTGTACGTGAAAGTGTAATTCTTTCAACTCGTCCATTAGGGGCGGGTATCTCTAATACTATGTCATTGCCATTTATTTTTCCGTAGAAATCCTCGCCACGCATCCACGTCACCTCTTTTTCGATACTCAATTTTAATGTACGTCCACTCAAATTACCTCGTACACTGCCACGCCTTATTTTGAATGCGGAATCAATCGACTGGATATATCCTGATACATAATTACCGGACTGTGTAAGACTTATTAATAGTATTGCCTTTGGGCGTAGGGCCATGTACTTGCCCATCACGCCTGCCGACGCTACTTGATGTACCATCGCAAAGAGCAAAAAAAGGCTAATTTCAAGCCAAGTTCGTTGAAAGGGTCTGTGAGCGAACACTTCAGTATCCTCCATAAAAGCAACGTACAGGTTGCCTCCGTTACCAGATTTCCTCCACTTTGTCGTATTATCACAGACGCAGAGGCATCACAGATATAATCGTTCACTGTACGATAAAATCACAGGGAGCGCTTCGCCCACCCCCTCTAAATCTCCCCCTTCGCAAGATGGGAGACTTTTGTGCGTCCTGCACACTGGTTCCGCTCTCTGATAACTTTGCAGGAGCGGAGTAGTCTTCCAACAGAGAGCATTCGCCCCTCGCCGTGTCGGAGAGGGCTTCGGAGAGAAGTTACGCCAACAAATCCGTCACCACCTTGCCGTACACATCGGTCAGGCGGAAGTCGCGCCCGGCGTAGCGATAGGTGAGGCGTTCATGGTTCAGCCCAAGCAGGTGCAGAACCGTCGCCTGAATGTCGTGAACGTGTACAAGGTTCTCCACCACGTTGAAGCCGAGGTCGTCTGTTTTGCCGTAGGTGAGACCGGGCTTGATTCCTCCGCCCGCCATCCACATCGTGTAGGCTTGCGGGTGGTGGTCGCGCCCCAGACTCGTGCCACGCGCCGGATTCGACTCTATCATCGGGGTACGCCCGAACTCTCCGCCCCATATCACCAGCGTATCTTCCAGCAGTCCCCGCTGTTTCAGGTCTTGAATGAGGGCGGCGCAGGCTTGGTCGGTAGCGCCACAGTTCCCGCGCAGGTTCCCCGCCACGTCGTTATGCCCGTCCCACCCCTCATGGTAGATATTCACGAAGCGAACGCCCCGCTCAATCATGCGTCGCGCCAGAATACAGGCGCGTGCGAAGGAGGGCTTATCGGGGTCTGCGCCGTAGAGGTCGAGCGTCGCCTTCGTCTCCGATTTCAAGTCCATCAGTTCCGGCGCGGAGGTCTGTAGGCGATACGCCATCTCATACGCGGCGATGCGGGAGGCGATTTCGGGGTCTTTCTCCACGTCAAGACGCTTACGGTTCAACGCGCTCACCAGCTCCAGCGAATCCTTTTGGAGTTTCGCGTCCACCCCGTTCGGGCTAGTCACGTCCAGAATCGGGTCGCCCTGATTGCGGAAGCGCACACCCGAATAGAGCGTCGGCAGGAAGCCGCTCGACCAGTTCGCCGCGCCGCCGCTGATTCCCGCGCCCGTAGACATAACGACGAAGGCGGGCAGGTCTTTGGTCTCCGCGCCGAGTCCGTAGGTAGCCCAAGACCCCATGCTAGGGCGACCCGGTTGCGAAAACCCCGTATTTAAGAGTAACTGCGCGGGGGCGTGGTTGAACTGGTCTGTCTTCACCGATTTGATGATGCAGAGGTCGTCTACCACTTTGGCGAGGTGCGGCATGACCTCCGAAATCTCCGCGCCCGACTGCCCGTGCTTCGCGAACTTGAAGCGCGGGCCGAGACAAGCCGCGTCCGGGCGAATGAAGGCGTAGCGTTGCCCCATGATGACCGAAGGGGGAATAGGCTTGCCCTCGTACTGCGCCAGCGTGGGCTTGTAGTCGAACAAATCCAGTTGACTAGGCGCTCCCGCCATAAAGAGGTGTATCACGCGCTTGGCTTTGGGCTTGAAGTGGGGGGCTTTGGGCGCGAGCGGGTTTTGCGCCTGCGCGGAGGCGGCTTGAGGCAGGGCGGCATCGGCGAGCAGAGACGCAAGCGCGATTTTGCCCACTCCTACGCCGCACTCCCCAAAGAAGTGACGGCGTGTTATCTCTTCAGATAGGTCTTTCGGATTCATAAGGACTACTCCCAACTGGGTGGTATTTCTTGCGCTGACCGCCATTTCTGCGGCGCGGTGTATACAATATACCACCAATGCGCTTGTCATAACAAGGGCGCATCTGTTCAGGGTTTTTGGGGGAGAGATTAACCGCGAAAGTCTCCCTTTGTGAAGTCTCCGAGGTGAGGTATGTAAAGCGCTTGTTGTCAGGGGTTGAAAACCCCTGCCTGAGTAAAGCAAGCGTCTTTCAGACGCAGGTATCCGACGACGGA
>CAIJLM010000477.1 GCA_903821495.1 uncultured Chthonomonas sp.
ACGCGCCAAACTCCCCAATATCAACCCACAAGAACTCCTCTCCTTTGCGAAGGAGAGGAGGGGTGAGGTTAGCGGTTAATTCCCAAAAGAGTGAACTCTTACGAAACAGTGCGCTTCCATCTAATTTGAACGAAGGAAAGCCTCCATCTTTTTGAACTTCGCCTGACTGATTCCATGAACCTGCATGAGGTCTTGCACAGAGCGAAATCCCCCGTTGTTCTTACGCACTTGAAGGATGTTCTCGGCGGTCTTTTCGCCAACGCCCGGCAACTCTTGTAGCTGCTCTATGCTTGCCGTGTTGATATTGATTTTGCGGGATGGCGGGGTTTTACCGCGCTTGTGTTGGCTGTCAGTAGCGGGGCGGCGAGCGGGAGCCTCTTTCCCCTCTTCGATAGCCTCGCCTTTAACAGGAACTTCGAGGCGTTGACCATCCTCCAAGCGTTCGGCGAGATTGATAGCGTCGGGGTTGGCGTTAGGTAACGCCCCTCCTGCCATTTTCAGCGCGTCCTCGCCCCTTGCGCCCTGCGGGAGAGTGTATACGCCAGACCTCTTTACCGCGCCCGTAACTTGGACTTTAATCATAGCGACGGGAGGGTTGGCGGCTTGCGTAGGCTCATGGATGACGATGGGGGCGGGCGCTTGGCGCATTTCACGCCATGTAAAGGCGCTGACCGCAAGCGTGATAAGCGCGAGAAAAGCGATAAGTCCAATGGATGCGCGTCGAGAGAGTTCGTTCATGTCGGTAACTCGTTGGGTGCGTCAGATTTGATTCTGAAGGAGTTTTCTGCGAACCCGCGTCCGATTCCTGCGAGCGCCGTGCAAATACGCTAGGCGCGGCGCTCAATTATCGAAACGGGGTCGAGGCGAGAGAGGCGTAGCCCTATGGTCAGCCATGCCACGCCGCTGACCATGAAGGGAAGAGGCGCGGTGAAGACGAGGGCTTGCGGGTCGAAGGGGTTTATCAGTAGACCTTTGGGCGCTAGAAGGGTAATCTGCACTACCTTCATAAAGAAGACGGTGAGTATCGCCCCTAATACCCAGCCGAGTCCGCAGAAGAGAACCGTTTCGCTGACAGCGCGACGTAGAAGAAGTCTGCGCGGATAGCCAATCGCGGAGAGCGTTGCGATTTCGGGTAGGCGTTGTGTGAAGTAGATATTCGAGAGCAGACCGCAGACAAACGCAATAGAGACGACAATCGTTCCCACTACGATATTCAGTATGAGGTAGAGGTTTACCAGAGCGCTCTGCGTCGCGACAAGCAGTCCGTGATACGTCCATGCCCGCGCCTTGCTCTTGTCTACCGTGTTCTCAATGTCTAAGTCCAACCTCTCCTGCGAGTAGCCCTGCTTCGCGTAGAGGAGATAGCCCTCTCCTGTAATAGGAGAGTTTTCATCTACAAAGGACTTGGAGGTAAGCCCCATCCAGACCTTTCCTTCAAGTAGCCCCACCAGTTTGACAGGGACGGGGGCGTAGCTGTCCTCCGATTCGGGAGTGCAGACAAAATCGCCTAGTTTCACCTTCATGTTTCGCGCTACATCGCCCGATATGACCGCTTCCGGGGCGCCCTCCTTGGGCATTCTTCCCTCCGCTAGTCTGACTCCGCACCTCTCCAACATAATAGCGCGGTGCGCCTCTGCTAGCCCGAAAAGCGGGAAAACCATCCTCCCGAAGATAGTTCGGACTTGGAGCGTGTAGGAGTGCGCCCCCATCATCTCGCCTAATCCCGGTAGCTTCTTGATTTTCTCCACGACTTCAGCGTCAACCGTAAGGTTGTTTCGCGGGGTGATTCCTGTCACGTACTTATTGTAGCCGTAGAGAGTCTGAATAGTGAGGTCGATGGAGCGGACGATAGTGACCACGCTCGCCACAAGGGTGACGGCAATCATAATCACCAGAATAACGGGCGCGGCTTTGCCGGGGTTGCGCCGCAGGTAGAGGAGGGGGTTCAATACAGAGAACATCGGTCTACCCAAGATGCCCAGTATCGTTGAGCAGACTTACGCCGCGCCGTATCTCTTTCCCCTCTCGAAACCTCTCTTCGATAGTGGAGAGGGAAGCGTTTGAAAGCCAGATTCGATTGACGGAGGAGACGGGCGCGCCGAGCGCGTCGTAGAGCAGGACGCGCAGACTGCCGCCATGCCCCACAATGGCGAACGATTCGGAGGGGTAGCGCTCTTTGATTTGAGTGAGAGCCGTTGTCATGCGTCCCCACGCCGATTCGAGCGTCTCTGCGTTGGGAGGGCGATTGAGGAAAGAGTTCTCCTGATAACGTTCAAAGAGTTCCGCGTCTCCTCGCTCAATAATCTCATTGTGGGTCAGCCCTTCCCAGTCTCCGAGGTTGGTTTCGCGTAGAAGGGGGGTTGTCTCAAGGCAAAGGTTGAGCCTTTGCGCCACGATTTCGGCGGTTTGGCGTGCGCGAGAGAGGTCGCTTGATATAACAACCTGCGGGGGGGCAGAGAGGTTCGCCAGACGCTCCGCCATGCGGCGCGCCTGCTCCATCCCCTCTGCGTTGAGAGGAATATCCGTCTGCCCTTGCATACGCGAATCGCGGTTCCAGTCCGTAATCCCGTGCCGTATCAGATAGATATGCCTAGTGAGTAGCATCGTTTACGGTTTGCCGCCTGTTTGGGGAGGCGTGAACAGTTTTGCGCCAGCGGGGGGCGTGAACTGAAACCTAGAGGCGGGAATGGGCTTATCGAAACTCTGTTGCGAGATTACGATATTGAGGTCTTTTCCTGCGCCTCCGTTAATTACGACCTCCACCAAAGAGTAGTCGCGCTTATTCACAATCACTTTCACAGGTTTGGATTTGCGAAGGTTATCTTCAATCTGCTTCTTCTGTTCAGCGGTCACTTGTGCGGGCAGGTTTTTGGGCATCTGCATCTTCATCAAGACAATGAAGGTAGGCTGTCCGTTCGCCACTCCTTCGCTCACGCCAGCGGGGGTGAACGCATCTAATTGAGGAAGAAGGCTTCCCACAATCTGCTTCATAGAGAAGTCTTTGGGAGCGAGGTTCTGGATATACTGCTTGGAAGCGGGGTAGTAGACTGAGAGCGTTTTACCATCGCTTATCATGGAGTGGTCGTTTTTAGAGGCGTTCGCCGCGCCGCCTGTACCCTTCGCCTTTACATCAAAGCGATACTTTCCGGGCAGTTGAACATATACCGTTTGCGTGGCATCCACCGTCGCCGCCTGTCCGTTGGCTCCGGTCATGCTCTGGTGCGTCATAATCACACCCTGAAAACTCTTCGCGTTGAGGTAACGGTCGCTCACTTTTTTGACAATAGAAGCCGCATCTTCGGCTCGGCTCGGTAGTGCGTTTGCAAGGGACGATAGGGCGAGAGCGAGAGCGGTAGCGTAGCGTAACGAAATAGGACGGAAGGACATTCCACAATTCTCCTTTGAGAGTATGCCCTCCTGTCAGGATGGCGATTTGTTGGTAGAGAGTATACCTTAGAAATCGCCTCGTTCCGCTATTTGGAAAGGCGATATAAGAGTTCACTCTTTTGGGATGAGTCCGCGAAAAACGCGAAAAAGCGCGAAAAG